>JAUWEX010000157.1 GCA_030607235.1 Planctomycetota bacterium
GCCTGATGACCACGATTCACGCCTCGACCAACGACCAGAAGGTCTGCGACATGATCCACGGCGACCTGCGGCGCGCGCGCTCGGCGATGGTCAACATCATCCCGACCACCACCGGTGCGGCAAAGGCCGTCGGCAAGGTCATCCCCGAACTCAACGGAAAACTCAACGGAATGGCGATGCGCGTGCCGATCGCCGACGGCTCCGCGACCGACTTCGTGGCGCTTACCAGGAAAAAAGTTACCGCCGAGGCCGTCAACGCCGCGATGAAAAAGGCCGCGCAGGGATCGCTCAAGGGCATTCTCGAATACTGCGACGAGCCTATCGTCTCCACCGACATCGTCGGCAACGACCACTCCTGCGTCTTCGACTCGCAGATGACCATGACCGTCGGCGACAACATGGTCAAGGTGCTGGGCTGGTACGACAACGAATGGGCCTACTCCAACAGGGTGTGCGACCTTATTAAATTCGCGATGGAAAAATAATCCGCAAGGGAACGTGGCCGCGAGCCGCGCCCCCGTTGCTTTTTGGCGGGACGCATACCGCGTAACGCAGAAACAATTTTGGGTGACTCGTGAACAGCGACAAAATAATCATATCCCCCTCGCTCCTCTCGTGCGATTTCGCGCGGCTCAAAGACGAGATAGAGGCGGTGGAAAAGGCCGGCGCGGACTGGCTGCACGTAGACGTGATGGACGGCCACTTCGTCGACAACATCACCATTGGCGCGCCTATCGTCGCCGCGATCAAAAAATACAGCACCGTGCCGCTCGACGTGCACCTGATGATAAGCCGGCCCGAGCGCTACGTGGAGAGTTTCGTGGCCGCGGGCAGCGACATCCTTACTTTCCACATCGAGGCCGACTTCAACCCGGGCTGGGTCGTGGACCGGATACTCAAAGCCGCGCAAAAACACGGCCGCGAAGTCCAGATCGGAATCTCGCTCAACCCCGACACGCCCGCGGCAAATCTCCGCGAGGTCATCGACCTGTTGGACATGGTTCTGGTGATGACCGTCTATCCGGGCTTCGGCGGCCAGCAGTTCATTGAGCGCGCCGTTGACAAAATCGACGACATCCTGGCGCTGTCGAACCGCGTACTCGTGCAGGTCGACGGCGGCATCACGTCCGAAAATATCCACATCCCGGCGATCAAGGGCGCAACCAGTTTCGTGGCGGGCACGGCTGTTTTCAAGACGCCCGACTACGCCAAAGCGATCTCGGACCTGCGCGAAAACGCACGGGCAGCCTTCGGCGGAGGCAACGTAGTTTAGCACGGGCCGCCCGGCGGGGCTGGCATAACATACCTTACTTTGGCGTGATATGACGCGAGGCCTCGTGAGGAAAGCGTTTTTCAAACCGCGAATGCCAATGTGTCATTGTGGCGGAAGCGGCGGTGTCAAAATGGCACGATGTTTTTGGTAAAAACAGCCCTTCCGACGAGCGGTTCGGCTTAACTTGTGTAAATGGAATCAGATATGGAACGACCCGGCGAGCGGCATCGCTTTTGCTTTATTGCCGGCAGTGTATCCGACCGGTGAAACACCGAGGTTTAGCGATGACGTACCGAGCCTTGATAGCAGAGCCTGAAAAGGACAACCGCGAGCGGCTTTCGGCGATCATGCGCAACGCCGGACTGGAGCCTTTGCCGACGTCTAGCGTCCGCGAGGCCCTCGAGACCGTGCGCGTCGTGTCGTTTGAGGTCGCCCTGGTGGAATTCGCCCTGCCGGACTTTGCGGCGCTGGAGTTGCTGGACATGATTAACCTCTTCAACTGCCGCGCGCGTTCGGTGGTGCTGGTCAGCGACGAAAGCACCGAGGCCCGCATGAAGGCCATGCGCGCCGGGGCCTTCAGCGTTATCAAGAAGCCTTTTACCGACGACATCGTTTTGTATACGATAAACCAAATCATGAGAAAGTTTTTCTAGCGAACTGAAAAAGGAGTTTGTGTATGTCGAAACTTAGACCCCTCAACGACAAAATTATCGTCAAGCGCCTTGAGGCCGAAACCAAGACCAAAGGCGGCATCGTGCTGCCCGACACCGCCAAAGAAAAGCCCAAACAAGGCAAGATCGTCGCGGTAGGCAACGGAAGGCTGCTCAAGGACGGCACGCGCCAGAAAATGCAACTCAAAAAAGGCGACACCGTCATCTTCACCTCTTACGCCGGCACCGAAGCCAAGATCGACGGCAAAGACGTGCTCATCATGAGCGAAGAAGACGTACTGGCGATAATCGAATAACACCCGTTTTATTACCGACACAATTCGCGCCAAGCGCGATAATTCAAAAAAGCCTGGAGGATAAGAGTATGCCGGCAAAAAAGATTCTTTTTGAACAGGATGCACGCGAAGCCATCCGCAAAGGCGTAGAGCAACTCGCCAGAGCGGTCAAAGTTACCCTCGGCCCCAAGGGCCGCAACGTCGTCATCGAAAAATCGTTCGGCACGCCGACCATTACCAAAGACGGCGTAACCGTAGCCAAAGAAATCGAACTCAAAGACCCCTACGAAAACATGGGCGCGCAGATGGTCAACGAAGTCGCCAGCAAGACCAGCGACGACGCCGGCGACGGCACCACCACCGCGACGCTTCTCGCCGAAGCGATCTTCATCGAAGGCCTCAAAAACGTAGTCGCGGGCGCCAACCCCATGGAACTCAAGCGCGGCATCGAAGCCGCAGTCGAGGCCGTAACCGAGGCGCTCAAGAAGATGTGCAAGCCCGTCGCCGGCAAAAAAGAAATCGCCCAGATTGGCACCATCGCCGCCAACAACGACCCCGAGATCGGCTCAATGATCGCCGAAGCCATGGAGCGCGTCGGCAAAGACGGCGTCATCACCGTCGAAGAAGGCAAGACTCTCCAGACCTCCGTCGACTGGGTCGAAGGTATGCAATTCGACCGCGGCTACCTCTCGCCGCACTTCGTCAACAAACTCGAAACCATGGAATGCGTCCTCGACGACCCCTACATCCTCATCAACGAGAAAAAAATCTCCTCGATCAAGGACCTCATCCCGCTGCTCGAGAAAATCGCCCAGGCGGGCAAACCCCTGTTCATCATCGCCGAAGACATCGAAGGCGAAGCCCTCGCCACACTCGTCGTCAACAAACTCCGCGGTACGCTCAACTGTGTCGCCGTCAAAGCGCCCGGTTTCGGCGACCGCCGTAAGGCCATGATGCAGGACATCGCCACGCTCACCGGCGGCAAGGCCATCTTTGAAGACCTCGGCGTCCAGCTCGAAAGCGTCGACGTCTCCGACCTCGGACGCGCCAAGAAGGTCATCATCGATAAAGAAAACACCATCATTATCGAAGGCGTCGGCAAGCACGGCGAGATCAAGGCCCGCATCGCCCAGATCCGCAAAGAGATGGAAGACACCACCTCCGACTACGACCGCGAAAAACTCCAAGAACGCCTCGCCAAACTCTCCGGAGGCGTAGCCCAGATCAACGTCGGCGCCGCGACCGAAGTCGAGATGAAAGAAAAGAAGGCCCGCGTCGAAGACGCCCTGCACGCCACGCGCGCCGCGGTCGAAGAAGGCATCCTGCCCGGCGGCGGAGTTGCGCTGCTACGCACCCGCGAAGCCGCGATCAAACTCCAGCTCACCGGCGACCGCAAGATCGGCGCCGACATCGTCTTCCGCGCGCTCGAAGCGCCCCTTCGCATCATCTCCAAAAACGCCGGACTCGACGGCGCCATCGTCATCGCCAAGGTACTCGAAGGCGAAGGCGACTTTGGCTTCAACGCGCTCACGATGGAGTACGGCAACCTGTGGGAAGCCGGCGTCATCGACCCCACCAAGGTCGTGCGAATGGCCCTGCAGAACGCCAGCTCGGTTGCCTCGCTCCTGCTCACCACCGAGGCCATCGTCGGCGACATCCCCGAAGAGAAAAAAGACATGCCCCCGATGCCCGGCGGCATGGGAGGCATGGGCGGAATGTACTAAACCGCCCGCACAACACCGCAACGCAAAAAGCCTGGCTCACCCCGGGCTTTTTTATTCCCCGCTCAAGACTCTTGAAAATCGCTTGAACAATACGGAAATATGGTTGATAATACGAGTGTTCTCTGCCAGAGGCAGTAGAACCCGCAAAGGCTTCCGCTGAGCCCGCCTGGCGAATCAGCGGTTTTTTTATCTCTGCTATTTTGCCCCACTCTTTATCTTGTCAATGCTGGTTTGGCTCTCAGCAACAAATGCCGTTACAAACTTCGCACTGTGTTTTCCAATTAGAGCATTTAAGATATTGTATTCCGCCGCGGGCGCTGCCTGTGCGAGAGACCGCCAACAACACAGCAAACTTGCCCAAATTGTCAGCAAGTGGCAGCACCCTGCCTCTTTTTGCCGTCAGGCAAAAAGCAGGGCGCGCGTATTGGAATAGGTGGTTACTCCCCGCTTGGGAGCAGGCCCTGCC
>JAUWEX010000180.1 GCA_030607235.1 Planctomycetota bacterium
ATCGGTAAGGTCTTTGGTCTCGGCGATCCGGCCGTCGCGCGACTGTTTAATCAGCCCCTTGACTTCTTTGCGCGGCGTGGCCGAGGTAACGGCCGTCGGGGAGTTCTCGTCGGCCTGCGGGGGGAGATTCATGTCGGGCCACGCGGCGGTCATAAACGACGAAAACGCCGCCAGCAAAAGCGCGCGCGACAGAAGCGCCGGGTTCCAGATGTTGCAGCCCAGACCGCCGAAGATGTGTTTGGCTAACGCTATCGCCAAAAAGCCGCCCAAAATGGGAATGTAGAGGTGGCGCGACAGGATGTCGGCTAAAAATGTGTTCATGCCGACGGTCCCGGAGAGATGATTAAACAGCGCCACATCTCTGGCGATTATCACCGGCGAGATCACCATCGCCAAAAGCAGCCCCGTCAGAAACGCGCTTCCGTCGCTGACGGTAACTTTTTTCTTCATCAATTTCTGCACGATCGCTTCGGTCGCTACCGCCGAGCCGATACACAGCAGCAACGTGTACAGCGCCAGCACTCCGTAAAACACCACGCCCGCCAAAGCCACCGGCAAAAGCAGCGCGCTGACCGTCCACATGATGCGCGGGATATCTTCCTTGCTCTTGATATGCGGCGAGGTGCCGACTACGAGTTTCAGTTTCCTGGGAATCTTCGGTTCTGCTTGAGACATTGTTGCTTGGCGCTCCTAAAAGTTCGGTCCTGCGCTACTGCATCGAAAAAAATATCGTCGATTCAAAAACGCCTACCCAGCCTTGCTGCGGCGCTTGGCGAGTTCGGCCTTGCCCAGTTTTATCAGATGAATGATCGGCCGTCTCGCCGGGCAGACGTACGCGCACACGCCGCATTCAATGCAGTCGAGTATATTACGCTCTTTGGCCATGTCGAATTCTCCGGCCTCGACGATGATGCTGAGTTCGCTCGGGATCAGGTACGCCGGGCAACCCTCGACGCAACGCCCGCATCGGATACAGTTTTCGTAATCACCGTCGGCGGCTTCGGTCAGCACCAATACTCCCGACGTGCCTTTGATCACCGGCAGGTCGAGATCGAATTCGGCCAGACCCATCATCGGCCCACCGAGGATGATCTTTTTGGCTTCGGGACGCACCCCGGCCTCTTCGAGCAGCAGCCTGATCGGCGTGCCCACGCGCACCAGCCAGTTCGCCGGTCGCTCGACGCCCTCACCGGTAACGGTGGTAACTCTTTCGATGAGCGGTTTGTTGAGAACTACCGCGTCGAAGACGGCCGCGGCGGTGCCGACGTTGTTGACCAGCGCGCCCGCGTCCATCGGCAACCCGCCGGAAGGTACTTCGCGGTCGAGCAAAGCCTTGATGAGTTGTTTTTCGGCGCCCTGCGGATACTTTACCCGCAGCATCTCGACGCTCCAGCCTTCCACGCCCTTAACGGCCTCGGATATGGTCTTGAAGGCTTCGGGTTTGTTGGCTTCTATGCCGATAATGCCGCGCCTTGCGCCGACGGCCTTCATGAGCAGTTGCGCGCCCTTTACGATGCGCTCCGGCTCCTCGAGCATCAGCCGGTCGTCGGCAGTAAGGTACGGCTCGCATTCCACGCCGTTGAGGATCAGCGTGTCGATGCTCTTTTCGGGCGGCGGCGAGACCTTGACGTGCGTCGGAAACGTCGCACCGCCCATACCGACGATGCCGCCGTTTACGATGCGATTTTTGATTTCATCCGCGTTCAGGCCCGACACGTCCTGATGCTGGTTCATGCCGTCGCACCAGGTGTCCTGACCGTCGTTTTCAATCACGACGGTATCGGATTTGAGTCCGAATATGTTGGGCCGCTTTTCCATGGCGACAACCTTGCCCGAGACCGAACTGTGCACCGGCGCGGAGACAAAACCTCCGGCCTCGCCGATCATCTGGCCCATTTTCACCTCGTCGCCTTTGGCCACAAGCGGCTTGCAGGGCGCGCCGATGTGCTGCGTCAGGGGGATGTAGACCTTTTCGGGCGCGGGAAACTTTTCGATCGCGCAATCCTTCGAAAGCGCCTTGCCGTCCGGCGGATGCACCCCACCGACAAATGTCTTGAGTTTGCCGTTCATATAAGTCCTGCGCAAATTGGCTTCAGTCGAATTTCGTCGGCATCTTGATCGCAACACGTTTGTTTTGCGCTTCGATCTTGAAGAAAACCACCCGGAAGAGTATCCAGCGGCTGTCTCTGCCTTCGAAAATCTCTTTGTTAATCCTGTCCTTGAGCGAATCGTAGGTGGCGGCGGGATTCGATTCCCACCGGTCGAGCACCTTGATGATGTGCCAGCCTATCTCCGACTTAAACGCGCCGCTGACTCGGCCCTTGGCAGTGTTGAGGGCGACGTTGACGAAGATCGGCCCTATACGCCGCATGTCGTCGCGATACGGGTACTCCGCGCGTGCGATCGGCAGCATTTCGCCGATTTTGTAATCCGGGTTCAGGGGCTGGCGGTCCTGCGACATCTCTTTGGCCAGCAGGCTGAAGTCCGCGCCGCCTTCGAGTTTGTACCAGGCCGATTTCGCGTGCTGCACGTTCTGGAAACGTATTTGCTGCACAACGGTGTGAGCGGTAGAAAACAGATAGTGGCACGCGACCTTGGCCGTGGCCAGTTCACGCTCGGCGGAACCGTCTTGTATGCGCTGTTCGATAAGTTCGGCCCTGTATTCCGCAAAAGACTTGCCCATTTGCTGTCTGACGTAATCCGCAAAGATATCCGAGCCGCGGTATTGCGGGTATTGTTCGTAAAGTTGACGGCGCTGGTCGGCGATGAAAACGTCGGCGATTTGTTCGGACATTTTGCTGATTTCTTCGGGGGTGTGCTTTACGCCGATTTCTTTGGCCTTGGCTTTGACAAGTTCGAGCGCCACGAGTTCCATCGCGGTGTTCATGCCGAAGTGCTCGGTGAGGAATTCGCGGAAATCGGTACGTGTGATTTTTTGGCCGTTTACCGTGGCCATCAGGCCGTCTTTTGCGTCTTCGACTTTTTCCACCTTTGAACGATGCCGTATGCGCTGCGGCCAAAGGATGTAATCCTCGTGCGTCAGGCCGCTGTCAAGCAACGTTTTCACTTCATCGGCGACTTCGCCGTACTTGACGGACCGGCCTGTCTGCGTTTCGAGCATCTCCACAACGTGCCAGCCAGCCTTGCTCTTGAGGGGCTTGTCGGCAAGGCCCTTGGGCAGATCCATGACGAGGGCGAAGAATTCCGAGCCGAATTTTTTCAGGTCGTCGCGAAATTCCCAGTCGTCTTTCTCGATCGCAGCCAACTCACCGCCGGTTTGCCGGGTAATTGGGTCGTCGGATTCGTTGCGGGCGATGGCGGGGAAGGTTTCGCGGCCCTTTTTTATCCTGCCGATCGCTTCGATCGCGTCTTTTTCCGACGAGTACTGGATGTGGCGTATTCTGATGCGCCGGCGCGTGAGTCTGTCGAACGCCACCAGCCGCGACGCCAACAAAAGCCTGCGGGCCGAGCCGGATTCTATGCGCTGCTTAACGGCGTCTTTCTGGTATTCCTCAACCGTCTTGCCGGTCTGGTTCTTGACGTACTCGTCGAACGAAACGCCCCGCTGCATCATCCGACGGCGCTGCTCTTCGATCCTGTCCTTGACGAGTTTTTTGGCGTACTCCGAGATTTCTTCGTCGGTTAGCGTCAGGCCGATTTTTTTGGCGATCTGTTCACGGATGGTCTGGTCTATCAGGCTGTCGAGGACATTGGCATGGTCTTTTTCGAGTTTTCCGAAAAAGGCCTCACGGGTAATTTTCGTCGCCCCAATCACCGCAACGGCGGCGTCATCCTTGACCATCTCCGGGTGTGCGTCCCACTTCCAGTTCTCGGGCATCCCGTCCGCGGTCAGAGTCGATGCGGGCTGGAGCCACCTCTCGTCGCCGGCGGGAGCGGGCTCGTCGGGAGTAGTGGCAGCCGGTTCGCGAGTCAGGTCGGGCACTTTGGCGGGAGTGTCGGCATCGGGATTGGTCCCGCAAGACACGACCGCCAATGCGATTGCAAACAAGGATATGGACACGATTGCTGTTTTCATTGTATCACCT
>JAUWEX010000252.1 GCA_030607235.1 Planctomycetota bacterium
ATGTCATTGATTTTCATCTGCAATACTCGCGGAAATTGATTCAAACATGGCCGAAAAACCAATTATAAATTCCATTTATAAAATAAACAAATTTCCCTGTCAATCAAAATTGGGCAGAGGCATTTGTGCTTGAAATTGCGAGCGAGCGAGGAGTCCCAGCAGTAATGCGCGACATTACAACGAGCCCGCAAGATTTGCCAGTGGCTGGAAGCGAAGCGCTTCTCTCGCCCTTCGGCGACAGACAGCGAGCGTCTTTTGGAATATATGCTTTGTCCGCTATTTGCAGCGGGGCGTCCCCGCCTGCGCGGAGAATCGTCAACAACACAGCAAACTTGCCCAAATTGTCAGTGGCTGGAAGTGAAGCGCTTCTGTCGCCCTTCGGCGACAGACAGCGAGCGGGTATTGAAAATAGTTCTTACTTCCCGATTGGGAGCGGGCACTGCCCGCTAGCGCTTGATGAGTCGCGCTACGTAGCCGCCGTCGCCCGTCCCGCGATGCGGCAGCGTCAGCAGCGATTCGTTTAACGTGAAATCGCCGTGTGTCGTCAAAAAGTTATCGACGACGCCGGAGTTTTCTTCGTCTTCGATGCTGCATGTCGAATAGACCAGCGTCCCGCCCGGCTTCAGCGCCACGGCCGCCGCAGCGAGCAGGTCCGATTGCAGCGAAACGATTTTTTGCAATTCCGACTCGCCGCAACGCCACCGCGCCTCGACGCGCCGCGCCAGCACGCCGGTGTTGGAGCAGGGCGCGTCCAGCAGAATCCTGTCGAAAGCGCCCGGATGCTTTTGCGCGTACTCGCGTCCGTCCGCGTGGACGATTTCCATGCACGTTATCCCCAGCCTGCGGCGCGTTTCTTCCAGCAGGCGGATGCGCGCGTGGTGCGCGTCCACCGCGACCAACTCGCCGCGGTCGCCCATCAACTCCGCGAGATGCGCCGCCTTGCCGCCGGGCGCCGCGCACAGGTCGAGCACGCGTTCGCCCGCCTCCGGGGCCAAAAACGGGGCTACGCTCGCGGCCGTGGGGGCCTGGATCACCATCTTGCCGGACTTCAGCATCGCCGAATCCTGCGTCT
Organism: Planctomycetota bacterium; assembly: GCA_030607235.1. GTDB lineage: Bacteria > Planctomycetota > B129-G9 > B129-G9 > B129-G9 > JAUWEX01. The sequence goes on from JAUWEX010000252.1 coordinate 1,073, forward strand.
TGAGTCCCGCGACCAGATACGTCCCGCCGCCGGCGGCGCGCACCTCGGGAGACTCCTGTTGCAGTTTGGCGATGAAGTCTGCTTCCGAAATTTTCAGCGAGTTCCGCCGCGCGTAGACCTGCGGCACGCGGTTGTTCGCGCGGCAAAGTTCTATCGTCTCGTCGACGCCGAATCTCTTGATCCAGCGCGCGACGAGGAACTCCGGGTGCGAGTATTTCGCCGCGACGTGAGCGACGGAATCGCCTTCGAGCGGGGCGAAAATATCGCGGTCGAAACACGCCCATCGACCGGCATCCGTTTCCAGCGAGCGCGTCGGCTCGCCGGGACTGTCGGAGAATTTCACCGCCCGCAGAATCGCGCGGAGTACCGCGTTGCAGAAATTTTTCGCCTGGCGTTCTTCCGCCGCGATCGAAACAGTCTCGTTTACCGCCGCCGAAGCCGGTACGCGGCTCATGTGCAAAATCTGGTAGACTCCCAGCCTCAGCGCGAGGACTATCCGCGTTTCCATGCGGCTGGTTTTTACGCTGGAAAACTCCGCGATGATCGTGTCCAGCAGGCCGCGCCGTCGGATTGTCCCGTAGACGATTTCCTGCAAAAACGCCCGGTCGCGCGATGGCATCCCGTCCGAAAACGCCTCTTTCAGCAGACTCTCCGCGAACAGGCCGTGTTCGACCCGGAACAAAATATCCAGCGCGGCCCGGCGCAGGCCCCTGCCGTCGCTTTTCGTTACGCCGTTACTCAAATTTGTCTCCCGGCCTCACGCGGTATCCGTTGGCGAAGTCGTGCGCGGGCGATTCCTTTTTGCCCGCCGCCTTGACGCCGGTTATCAGCACGCAGCCCCGCGCATCGCGCACCACAAGGCCTTCCGGCGAAACCGCGACGACCGTTCCCGGCTCGGCTTCGGCGTTGGGCGGGCACTCGGGCGCTTCCGTCCGCAGGATCGTCAAATCCACCAGCGCGCCGGTCGCGCCGACGCGCAGTTTCGTTGCGGCGCCCGGCCACGGATTCATCGCGCGCACGAAATCGTGCAGCCGCACTTCGTTCCATGCAATCGCGCCGTCGGATTTTGCGAATATCTTTGTGAAGGTTGCTGCGGAGTGATCCTGCTCGACGAAATTCGCCTCGCCACTTTCCACCAGGTCGAGCGCGGCGATCATTTCGTCCGCGCCGCGCCGCGCCATGCGCATCAGCAACTCGTCCGCGGTCTCGTTTTCTCCGATGGGCGATTCAATTTGTTTCAGGATAGGCCCGTGATCCATTTCGGTGTCGAGGCGGATGATCGTAACGCCGGTTTTGGTCTCGCCGTTGAGGATCGTCGTGGGCACCGGCGAGGGGCCGCGGTATGCGGGCAGCAGCGAGGGGTGTACGTTGAGCCAGCCGTGCTTCGGCGAGGCCAGCAGGTGCCTGCCGATGATGCCGCCGTAAAAAGCGAGCACGGCGGCGTCGGGCGCGATCGCGTCGAAGACCGCCCAGAATTCGCGGTTGTTGATTTTTTCCGGCGAGAGCACCTTGATGTTGTGTTGGGTTGCGAATTCCTTTACCGGCGAGGGCGCAGGCTTGCGTCCGCGACCTTTGGGGCGGTCGGGCTGTGTGAGGACGGCGCAGACCTCGTGGCGCGATGCGGCGAGGGCTTCGAGTATCGGTACGGCGACTGGTGGTGTTCCGGCGAAAATCAAACGCATGGCTGGCTCCGTTTTTCGCGTGATTTTATAGCCCCCGCCCGCGCAGCACAAGACTTTTCCCCCGCCCCGCGCCTGAAAAATCTGTGAGATTGGGTGCCGGATTACGCCGCTGCTTTTGTCTCGGGTTTTGCTTGCGGTTGTTCTTTGGGCTTGTCTTTGGGCTGCTCGTCCGGGGCTGGCTGTGGCTGTTTGGGTGATGCGGCGGGCTTTGTGTC
>JAUWEX010000027.1 GCA_030607235.1 Planctomycetota bacterium
CGTTTGCGGCCATTATGGCGCCATGCTCGGTGAAAGCGTACGGCAGGTTAGGAGAGTATTTCAGTTTGAGGAGGTGGTCACAGTTTGTGATAACCTCGGTCTTTTCCGCGTCCGTAAGTTGAAACATAAAATCAGCGGGAAAGCGATTCACGTTTCTTTTTACCGCCTGGTTTAACGCCCTGGTTGGCACGCCGAACATGGCCGCGAGATCGCGGTCGAGCATGACCCTTTCTCTGCGCACCAGCAATATGCGGCGCTGCATCGTCTCCAATAGCGCTGGCCGGATTTCCTGTGCGGGCGGCGTTTTCTTTTTCGGCATGTGCGAGGCTCCTGTGTGGGGTGTGGCGGCGCGAACCCATCCCCTGACCAAGTTTTGTTTCCATTATGATTTTGCGCGCCGGGATTGTACTAAACTTTATTCGCCAGCGCCAGCATGCAGCGGGCAGTGCCCGCTCACAAACGTGAAGCGACCACATTCTCCGATACCCGCTCGCTGTCTGTCGCCCTTCGGCGACAGAAGCGCTTCGCTTCCACCCACTAACAAATCTTGTAAGCCTGCTGTGTAATTGGCGGTCTTCCGCGCAGGCGCGAGTTGCATAAAAAAGATTCGTTAAATGTTTGACAAACGTCTTTTGTCCTTTATACTGCAAACCCTTTTTCGAGAACAAGGCGAGTTTCGCAAATGACCAAGACGATCCCTGAATCCGTCGTAGAGCGGTTTCCAAAATACCTCGCGCTTGTGCAGGCTTTGCTCGAAGACAACAAGCAGTGGGTGTCTTCGGCGGAGATTGCGCGGGCGCTGGACCTGACCAGTTCCACGGTGCGGCAGGACCTGTCGTATCTGGACTACCGGGGAGTTGCGAACCGGGGTTACGAAATCGAGAATCTGGACGAAGCGCTTACGGGCGTGCTGGGTTTGAACGAGGGCCTTAACGTGCTGATCGTCGGCGCGGGCAATCTGGGCCGCGCGCTGACGCTTCACGGGCGGTTCCAGCAGAAGGGTTTTAACATTCGCGCGGTCATCGACTCGGAGCCTGCGCTTATCGGCGAGGCCGTTGGCAGTCTGGTGATTGAGGGGATGGATATTCTGCAGAAAGTTGTGCAGAGCAGGAACATAGATGTCGGCATCATCGCGGCGCCGCCCGACGTAGCGCAGGAGATAACTGGCAAACTGGTGCTTGCCGGAGTGCGCGGAATACTGAACATGTCGGGTCAGCCGGTACACGCGCCTCAGGGCGTGCCGGTGGTCAACGTGCGGCTGCTGGCCAGTCTGCAACAACTCGCGTATGCGATTAAAGTTGCGGACAACAAGAACGATAAAGACGGGTTGCAGAGGCGACCCGATTAATAGCGTTGTTTCGTCACCGGGATTTCGATAGGAGTTCTCAATGAGTGTGAAGAAACTTGACAAGAAGGCTCTGAATTCATGGGTGGAATCTCTTGTCGCCGGACAGAAGGTTTTCGGCGTCCAGGCCAAAGGCGAGCGCTTCGCCTTCGCCGAGTTGACCGATGCCTCGGCGCTGCGTCTGGACTACGACGTAACCATGCTGCCGCCCAAGAAGTATTTTCTGCCACAGCGGGAAGACCTGCTGACCTTCAAACGAAGCGGCGGGCACGAGAGCGTGATCGAGTGCGATCCGTTCGTGCTGCTCGGCGTTCATCCGTATGATTTCGTCGCCATCAGGCAGATGGATGCGATCTTCGAGAAAGACAACGACGACATCCACTACAAGGCCCGCCGCAACGCCGCGACCATCGTGGTCTGCGACGTGCAGAACGCCTCGGAAAACGTGTTTGCCGGCTGCATGAACGGCGCGGTCGTCGAAGACGGCTACGACGTTCTGATTACCGGGATCGGCAAGGACTACCTCCTCGACGCCGGTACCGAGAAGGGAGAGGCGCTGTTGCACGGAGTCGGCGCGCCCGACGCCCGGGCAGAGGACATGGCCGAACGCAGCAAGGTGTGGGAGGCCAACAAGGCCGCGCTCAAGAAGCACGAACTGAAGTGCGCGCCGGCGGACCTGCCCAAACTGCTGGGTTCTTCGGAAGAGCATCCGGTCTGGGCCGAGAAGGCCGAGGGGTGTTTCTCGTGCGGTTCGTGCAACCTGGTCTGTCCGACGTGTTACTGTTTCGACGTGCAGGACGAGATCGACTGGAACATGGACAGCGGCAGGCGTTACCGCTGCTGGGACGGCTGTATGCTAACCAACTTCGCCACGGTAACGGGCAACCACAATTTCCGCCCGAAAGTCGAAGACCGCTACCGTCACCGTTATTACAGAAAAGGAAAGTACATCCCCGAAAAGATCGGCGAGATTTCCTGTGTGGGTTGCGGCCGCTGCATAACCGCATGCGTCGCCAAGATCGCCAACCCGGTCGAAATATACAACAGACTGTTGGAGGGCAAGTAATGACTGATAAATGCCAAGGCAACGGCGGCAAAGACATCTACCTGCCGGAAATGGCCACGATCAAAAAGGTAGAGCCGCTGACGGAGATGGAGATGCTCTTCGACATCGCGCTTGATTCCGGCGAGGAACTGGGACACATGCCCGGGCAGTTCGCCGAGATATCGCTGCCCGGTATCGGCGAAGCGCCGATCTCCATATCGTCTTCGCCCACGACCAAAGGGATGTTCCAGATGGGCATCCGCAAGGTGGGCAACCTGACAAATCACCTGCACAACCTCAAGCCCGGCGACAAGGTCGGCATCCGCGGGCCGTTCGGCACGAGTTTTCCGGTCGACACGGCGATGAAAGGCAAAGACATCCTCTTCATCGCCGGCGGCATCGGCCTCGTTCCGCTGCGCTCCGCGATTCACTACGTTCTGGCCAACCGCGACGACTACGGCCACGTATACATCCTGTTCGGCACCAAGACACCCGCCGACAGGCTCTACCTCGAAGAGTTGGAAGAGTGGGGCAGCCGCAACGACATCACCTTTATGGAAACCGTCGACAAGGGCGACAGCGACTGGAAGGGCAGCCAGGGCGTAATCACCACGCTGATGCAGCCCGCCACGAGCGTCGACCCCAAGAGCACGGTGCAGGTCGGTATGGACGTGTCCGGCAACATGCCCGGCCTCGACCTCGTGCCCAAGAACACAGTAGCGCTAATCTGCGGCCCGCCGATCATGTACAAGTTCGTGCTGATCGAGTTGAAGAAACTGGGCGTGCCGTTCGAGAACGTCTACATCTCGCTCGAACGCCTTATGAAATGCGGCGTCGGCAAGTGCGGTCACTGCCAGATCAACGGGCTATACGCCTGCCAGGACGGCGCGGTGATGAAATACTCCGATGTCATCGACGTTAAGGAGGCCATATAAATGAGCAAGCCAAGAGTTGCCATATTCGACTTCGCGTGCTGCGAAGGCTGCCAGTTACAGATCGTCAACCTCGAAGAAGAGATCATCGACCTCGTAACGCTGGTGGACGTCGTGGAGTGGCGCGAAGCGATGAGCGAGCAAAGCGAAGAATACGACATCGCCATAATCGAAGGCTCCATCACGCGGCCGCAGGATGAAGAGCGCCTCAAAGAGATCCGCGAGCGCGCCAAGATCCTCATCGCGCTGGGCGCCTGCGCGGTTACGGGCGGCATCAATAAACTCAAGAACAACTTCGATCTCGAAGACGTAAAGAAGTGCGTCTACGGCAAAGACGCCGCAATGCCGCATCTCGACACGGCCATGACCAAGGCCGTCGGCGAGGTCGTCAAGGTCGATTTCGTCGTGCCCGGCTGTCCGATCAACCGCGCGGAATTCGCTGTCATCGTGCGCAGCCTGGCGCTGGGCAAGACCCCGGTTCTGCCTACGTACCCGGTCTGCGTCGAATGCAAGATGCGCGAAAACGGCTGTCGGTTCGAATACGACGAGATTTGCCTCGGCCCGATAACGCGCGCCGGCTGCGACGCGCCGTGCCCTTCCGCGGGCCACTGGTGTTACGGCTGCCGCGGCTACGTCGACGATCCCAACGTCAACGCCGCCAAAGACATTTTGGAAAAATACGGCAAGACCATTGACGACCTGAAAAGTAAAATGCTTCTCTTCAACAGCAAACAGGAGCCAACGCTATGAGCCAGGCTATTGATATCAACGTACACCACGTAACCCGCGTCGAAGGCCACGGCAACATAGTCGTCAGGGCCAAGGACGGGACCGTAGAAAAAGTCCAGTGGCAGGTACCCGAAGCGCCGCGCTTCTTCGAGGCGATGGTGCGCGGTCGCACCTGGGACGAGATCCAGCCGATCACCTGCCGCATCTGCGGTATCTGCTCGATATCGCACTCGCTGGCCTCGGTACGGACTACCGAAGCCGCGATGGGCATCGTGCCCACCGAGCAGACCAACAAACTCAGGCTCCTGGCGCACTGCTCCGAGCAGATGCAGAGCCACAGCCTGCACGTCGGCTACCTCGTCGCGCCGGATCTGCTGGGCGTCAAGTCCGTCGTGCCCCTCGTCTCGACCCACCTGGACGTGGTCAAGACGATCATCAGAATCCACAGGGTCGCCAACCGGTGGTCGGACCTCATCGCGGGCCGCACCACCCACCCGCTGACGCTGGTGCCGGGCGGCTTCCCGATCCCGTTCAACGAGAATGACCTCAGGGAACTCAAAAAGACCATCGTCGAGACGACCGTCCCCGATCTCAAGGCCGTGGCGGATGTCGTGCTAAGCGTGGCGGACAAACTGCCCGCCTTCGAGAGGCCGACCGAATACATTTCGGTTTCGACCCCCGATTATTACTCGTTCTACGACGGCGACATCGTCAGCACCGACACCGACGAACGCGTGCCGACCAGCGAATTCGAGCGCGTCGTCAACGAATACGTCGTGCCGCAGTCGACCGCCAAGTATTGCAAGTGGCATCGCGATTCCTTCGCGGTCGGGGCGCTGGCGCGTTTCAACAACAACGCCGACCAACTTCTGCCGCTGGCGACATCCATCGCCGGGAAGTTCGGCCTCAAGAAGGGCAACTGCAACCCGTACATGAACAACGTCGCACAGATCGTCGAGATGGTGCAGGTGTGCGAACACACCCTGCAACTCATCGACGAGGTGCTGACCGCGGGCCTCAAGACCGAACCGCGCAAGGTCGAGGTCAAGGCCGGCACGGGCGTGGGCTGTGTCGAAGCGCCGCGCGGCATCCTTTTCCATAAGTACACCTACGACGAAAAGGGTATCTGCACGGGCGCCAACATCTGCATCCCGACCAACGAGAACCACGCCAACATCCAGAAAGACTTCGAGGCCCTCGTACCCCAGTTCATTGACCGGGGACAGGACGAACTCACACTCTTGCTCGAGATGCTCGTGCGCTCGTACGACCCGTGCATCTCGTGCTCGGCGCACTACCTGGACGTTAAATTCGTATAAACCGACTGAATCCGAAAGAATTGCCCCGCCCGCACGGCGGGGCAGTTCTGCCAATACCGCAGGGCGCAAAAATGAACGAAACCGTGATAATCGGCCTGGGCAGCCCGCTGATGAGCGACGAGGGCGTCGGCGTACACCTGCTGCGCAAACTCGAAGCGCGGCAGGAGGAATTTCCCGGCGTCGATTTCGTCGACCTCGGTACCGCCGGCGCGCGCGTCTTGCACGCAATCGCCGGACGGCGCAAGGCTATCTTCGTGGACTGCGCGTTCATGGACGAAGCGCCCGGAACCCTCCGCCGCTTCTCGCCCGATGAGGTCCAAACGCAAAAGCGCCTCCCGCGCATGTCGCTGCACGAAGGCGACCTGCTGAAATTTCTCGAACTCTCGCGCAAGATCGGCGAGGCCCCCGAAGAGGTCGTGATCTTCGGCATCCAGCCAGAGAGCCTGGAACAGGGCGAGACGCTTTCGCTGACGCTGGCATCCAACATGGACCGCTACATCGCCGCAATCGCCGAAGAAATCAGGGCCGCAGATGCATGAGTTTTCGATATGCCAGTCGCTCGTCGACGCGATCGTCTCCGAACTCGACAGGATCGCCGAGCCGCGCCCGTTCAAACTGATAAGCGCGCGGGTCGTGGTCGGTGCAATGCGCCAGATCGCACCCGACATCCTGCAGACCGCATACGGACTAATGACCAAAGGCACCGCCGCCAAAGACTCCGCGCTCGAAATCGTCAAGGTCCCCGCGACGGGCAAATGCGACGAGTGCGGCTGGAACGGCGAGATGCGGGACGCCTTCATCCAGTGCGGCCGGTGCGGCAAGGCCGGCATCGAACTGACCGGCGGCATGGAACTTTATCTCGACAACCTGGAGATCGAACCCGATGGCCAAGATTGACATTAAGGTCTACAAAGACCTGATGGGCGAAAACGAAAAGTGGGCGGCGAAGACGCGCGAACTGCTGCGCGAAAACGATGTCTACATGCTCAACATCATCGGCTCGCCCGGCTGCGGCAAGACCGCACTGCTGGAAAATTCGGTCAGGCGACTCGAAGGCAAACTGCGCTTCGCCGTGCTCGAAGGCGACGTCGAGACCACGCGCGACGCCGAGCGGCTGAGCGCGCTGGACGTTACCGTCTACCAACTCATCTCCGGCGGCGCCTGCCATCTCGAAGCGAAACTGGTCCATCACGCCCTGCGCGATCTCGATCTCGACAATCTCGACGTGGTCATCGTCGAAAACGTCGGCAACCTCGTCTGCCCCGCCGAATTCGACATCGGCGAACACGGCAAGATCGCCGTGCTCAGCGTTACCGAAGGCGAGGACAAGCCGATAAAATATCCGCTTCTCTTCAGCAAAGCAATCGCGGTAATCCTTACCAAAACGGACCTCCTGCCGCACCTGAATTTCGACATCGACGCCTGCGAAGACTACATCCGCCAGGTCAACGCCGGTATGCCGGTGCTACGCGTCGCGGCGGTAACCGGCGAGGGCATGGATCGCTGGATCGCGGGGCTGGTCGAGCGCAACTTCGCAAAACGAATCTGAAAGATGAAACGCATCCAGGCAACGGTTACCGGCCGCGTGCAGGGCGTCGGGTTTCGCCCGACAGTGGCGCGCTACGCCGCGGATTTCGGTCTTGCCGGACAGGTCAGCAACACGCCGCTGGGCGTGGTGATCGAGGTCGAAGGCCCGACGGCAAAAATCGAATCGTTCCTCGACCGCCTCCAATCAGCGCCGCCGCCACAGGCGCGCATCGAAAAAATCGCCGTCGATGAAGTCGCCGCCGTCGGCCGGAAGGGTTTCGCAATCGTCGCCTCGTCGCGCTCCGGCGATCTGGTCGCGGGCATGCCGCCCGACCTGGCGACCTGCGCGGACTGCCTGCGCGAGATCAACGATCCCGACAATCGACGCTACCGTTATCCTTTTACGAACTGCACCAACTGCGGCCCGCGCTTCACGATCATCGAACGACTGCCCTACGACCGGCCGGTTACGTCGATGAAAATCTTCGAGATGTGCCCGGAGTGCTCGCGCGAATACCACGCGCCGACCGACCGGCGTTACGACGCGCAGCCCAACGCCTGCAGGGTTTGCGGGCCGAGCGTGAAATTCGTCGACGCGCGGGGAAACGCCCTTCCCGGCGAGCCGATTGCCGAAGCGGCGCGTCTGATTAGGAGCAGCGCGATAGTGGCGGTGAAGGGGCTGGGCGGCTATCACCTGTGCTGCGACGCGACGAACGACGCGACCGTGCGCCTGCTGCGCGAGCGCAAAAACCGCCCGCACAAATCGCTGGCCGTGATGTTCGCCTCGCTCGACGAGGCGCAGCGGTATTGCGTGCTCGACGAGATCGAACGAAAATTTCTGACCGACGTCGCGCGGCCAATCGTCATCGCCAAACTGCGCAAGGGCTGCGGGCTGTCGGCGCTTATCTCGCCGGACACAAAGGACGTCGGGGCGTTTCTGCCTTACACGCCGCTGCACCACCTGCTGCTGGCCGAGACCGAGCCGCTGGTAATGACCAGCGGCAACCTCGCCGACGAGCCGATCGCCAAAGACGAGACCGAACTGCGGCGCATCCTCGGGCGGATAGCCGATTACGCGCTCATCCACGACCGGCCCATCGTCCGGCGTTGCGACGATTCGGTGATGAAGATGGTCGACGGGAAACCGCTCCACATCAGGCGTTCGCGGGGCCTCGTACCGGATCATGTGGAGATGCCGCTCGACGGGCTGCCGGTGCTGGCATGCGGCGCGGAACTGAAAAACACCTTCTGCGTAACGCGCGGGCGGCAGGCGTTCGCCTCGCAGCACATCGGCGATTTGAGCGATTACATCGCCTACAAATTTTTTACCGAGAGCGTCGCGGACCTGACGAAACTGCTCGAGGTCGAGCCGCGCGCCGTCGCGCACGACCTGCACCCCGACTACCTCGCAACGCGGTACGCGCTGGAATCGCCTATCGCGACGAAGATCGCCGTCCAGCACCACCACGCGCACATCGCCTCGTGCATCGTCGAGAACCGTCTCGATGGAAAGGTTGTCGGCGTGGCGCTCGACGGATCGGGCTACGGCACGGACGGCACGATCTGGGGCGGGGAATTCCTGGTGGCGGATCTCGCCGACGTTCGCCGCGCGGCGCACTTCCGGCAATATCCGCTGCCCGGCGGCGACGAGGCCACACGCAATCCGGTGCGGATCGCGCTGTCGTACCTCCTGGCCGACATGCCGGAGGCGGACGAGGCAACGATAAAAAAATTGCTGCCCGGGCTGGAACGCGAGGAATTCGCAGTGCTGCGCAGGATGATCGAGACCGGCATGCGCTCGCCGATGAGTTCGAGCGCGGGGCGGCTGTTCGACGCGGTCTCGGCGCTGCTGGGCCTTTGCGACAGGATTACCTACGAAGGCCAGGCGGCGATTCGCCTGCAGGAACGGGCGACGGCGCAGACGGAGGAAACTTACGAATACACGATCGAGCAAGCCGCGGAGCCTGCGATCGTTTCGTTCGCGCCGATGATCCGGCGGATCGCCGAAGAAAAATTGAACGGCGCGGACACCGCGACGATTGCGAGAAAATTTCACAACACCGTTGCGGCCGCCGTCGCCGAGACCTGCGCGTTTATCGGCGAGGCGGAGGGGCTGGACGCGATGGCACTGTCCGGCGGCGTGTTTCAGAACGATCTTCTTTTGCGGCTCATCGAAAATAATTTACGCAATCGCGGCATGAGGGTTTATACTCATACGACCCTGCCGCCCAACGACGCCTGCGTCGCGCTGGGACAGGCGGCGGTGGCGGTGGCGCGGCTGCGCAACAATTAAACGGGAGCGAAATCATGTGCCTGGCGGTACCGGCCAAAATAATCGAACTCGACGGCGTGAACGCGACGGTGGACTTCGGCGGCACGCGCCGCAGCGCGGTCGTGTCGTTCATCGACGACCCCAAAATCGGCGACTACGTGCTGGTTCACGCGGGCTTTGCGATACGCAAATGGAGCGCGAAGGACGTGCGCGAGTATTACGAGATGACC
>JAUWEX010000063.1 GCA_030607235.1 Planctomycetota bacterium
AGTGTGCGCTGTGTCGGCGTATCGCCGAGGACAACCACCCGGATTATTATCACCTGCGGCCGCCGGCTCCCGGCGAGAAGGTCAAGATCGAACTGACCCGTGAAGTGCGCCAGGCCGTAAACATGTCGCGTTTCGAGGCGCCGTACAGGATAGTCGTTATCGAACACGCCGAACTCATGACCGAGGCCGCCCAGAACCAGGTCCTCAAGACCCTCGAAGAGCCGCCCGAGGGCACGGTGCTCATTCTGGCCGCGCCCGGCACCAACGGCCTGCTGCCCACGGTCGTTTCGCGCTGTGTGCCGGTGCGTTTCGGGGCGCTCGGGAGCGAGGAGATTCTCGCGACGCTTGGCGAAAAGGGCGGGGAGGCGGAATGGCTGTCGCTGGCGGCTGCGGGCAGCAGCGAGGCGGCGTTGGCGCTGCGGGAACGCGGTGCATTCGAACTCAACGAGTATTTTCTCGATCGCCTTTCCGTGAAAACCGGCGACTGGGCGGATTTTTCCGAAACGCTTCTGGCCAGCGGCTCCGATTCCGCTTCGACCGCGATGGAGAAGCGCTGGTGGCTGCGCACAAAACTCGATATCCTTACGATGTGCTTTCGGGACGCGCTTTTCGTGTCTCTGGACATTGCCGACGTGCCGCTGTATAATGAGCGCAACATCTCGAAAGTGAAGAAGATTTGCGGTGCGTTGGGAACCGAAGAAATTCTTGGGGCGCTGGACTATATCGCGGAGTTGCAGGACAAAATCGAAAGCAACCTGAATCCCGAACTGGTCTGCGACTGCCTTGCGCAGCGTCTCTTGTTTGAATAGGTGGCGAAATGTATATACTGACGGCAAGATACGGCGAGATGCCGGTTGTCGGCGAATTTAAGTGCGAAACGGACGAACTTCAGATGGGGCGGAAGGTGCTGCTGGCGACCGAACGCGGCGTCGAAATCGGGACCGTCCTGAAGCGGCCCGTGGCGGTCGAGGACGAGTCGCGGCAATTGCCCGAAGGCAGGTTCCTGCGCGTTTGCACCGGCGAAGACTTGAAAAAAGCGAGCGAACAGAACGTCGAATCGGCTTCGCGCGAGTTTTTGCGCTGTCGCGAATTGATAAAACAACTCGAACTTGACATGACGCTGGTTCATGTTGAGCATCTGTTCGGCGGCGAGAAGATAGTATTCTACTTCATCGCCGACGGGCGAGTGGATTTCAGGCAACTTGTCAAAGAACTCGCCCACGAATACCACACACGCATCGAGATGAAACAGATAGGGGTGCGCGACGAGGCGAAACTCAAAGGCGATATCGAGCACTGCGGGCAGGAACTTTGTTGCCGCCGGTACATGAACACCTTTGAGCCGGTTACGATGAAAATGGCCAAGAATCAGAAGGCCACGCTTGACCCGGCCAAGATTTCGGGCCATTGCGGCCGGCTGATGTGCTGCCTGCGTTACGAAAATCACGTCTACGACGAGTTAATGCTCAAACTGCCCAAAAGAGGTTCGCGTATCGTAACCCAACGGGGCACAGGCAAGGTTGTCAACTGCGACATCCTTGCGCAGAGGGTTACGATCGAGACCGACGCACGCGTACGGTTGGCCGTGGGAGTGGACGAAATAGTCGGTCGTGACGAAAGCACCCCCGAACAGCGCGAGGCGGCCAGAAAATTCGGCCGGCGATCCGAAGGCACATCGAACGGTAAATCCGGCCGCAATCGCGCCGCCGGCCCCGGCAACGGTAACGGCGGAAAGTCGGAACAGGCCGGTAACGACAAACCCGACAACAAACCCAACGGAGATTCTAAATCCTCGGGGGGACGGTCGCGGCGCGGCGGCAGAAATCGCAAAAGAAAAAGGAACCCAAAACCACAAAACTGACACGGGATCCGAGATATGGCTAAAAAGCAAACCAGACGCTCCATGAGCCTGGAAAAGGCTGTGCGCAAGGTGGCCCGCAAGCACGGCATGTTCGATGCGGAAGCCTACTTCTTCGTTTTCGAGGCATTGCCGGTTGCGCAAAGAATGGCTCTGGCCAAGCGCCAACCCGATCCCGAAGAGTTTCATGTCTCCGGTCGGGAACTGCTCGACGGTATCCGCCAGTACGCGAAAAAACAGTTCGGTTACATGTCCCGCAGCGTTTTCGAGGCATGGGGGGTGAGGTCGTCGGAAGATTTCGGGCGGATCGTTTTTCAACTCGTTAGTGCCGAACTGATGCGCAAGACCGACGACGACAAACTTGAAGACTTCAGAAACGGTTTCGATTTCAAGACCGCCTTCGAAGCCGAGGGCATGTACGACACCGAATGGACGATGAACGGTTAGCGCCCAGGCAGTCCGCCTGAGGCGGAGACACGGAGGAAAATCTTCTATCCACAGATTACGCAGATTTCACAGATTTTTTTAGAATTTCAGGAATCACGAATTCATCTGCCTCATGTGGACAGCCTGCAAATCGAAACTTAAATTGCCTTAATCCTCACGGCGCTGTTTTTTTCCGGCACGATTGAATGAGAACGATGAGTTTTTCCCGCCTTGATATTTGCGATATTCCGCTTTATCGCTTTTCTGCGCTCGACAATGCCGGGCTTTTGCACGCGGTTACTACCCGCCACGGCCGAGGCGAAACCCCGTTCGACCTCTCGTTCGTTGCCTCCGATAGTCCCCGGCAGGTTCTTGCCGACAGAAAATTACTCTGCGACGCGCTCGGCGTACCGCTTTCCGCTCTGACGGTCTGCCGCCAGGTTCACGGCGCGCGCGTGGCGCACGTGGATGCGGAAAATCGCGGCTGCGGCGCGGCGAGTCCCGATACGGCGATCGCCGACTGCGATGCGATGATTTCGAACGAATCCGGCGCGGCGCTGATGGTGCTGTGCGCGGATTGTCCGGTAACGGCGCTGTGGGACCCGCGCAATCGCGCGCTGGGTCTGGCGCATTGCGGGTGGCGCGGGGTCGTCGGGGGGATTGTCGCCGACACGATTGCGGCGATGGCCCGCCGATTCGGCACGAAGCCCGGCGATCTGATTGCCTGTTGCGGGCCTTCGGTCGGACCGTGTTGCTACGAAGTAAGCGCGGACGTGGCCGACGAATTCGCCACGCGTTTCCCTGACGGCGGATGCGTGATTGATGATGGCGCGAGGCTTGCGCTTGACCTGCGGGCCGCAGTGCGTACGGCCCTGATGGATTGCGGAGTGTCGCCGAAAAAAATCGAAATATCGGGCGTTTGTACGAAATGCCACAACGACGAGTTTTTCAGTTACCGTGCCGAAGGCGAGGGGGCGGGGCGGTTCGCTTTCGTCGCCGTAGTACCCTGACGCCGCGTCGTGTTCTCACCGCAGAGACGCAGAGGACGCAGAGATTTGGAATTCAGAGATCATCTCCTTTTTCTTCCTCTTTTACAACTTTTACCCAATGCGTTCTTGCTTCCATCTTATCTGCGACTTCCTTGATCCTGTCCTGTTTGTCTTCCGGGGTAATTCCTTCATTTTTGACTATTGCCCGAGAGAACGTTATTTCTTTGTCCTTTTCCCTGCTTATATTTATATTTTTTGCTACAAGTTTGATCTGTCTCGCAAACACATAATAATTTTGTAGGGACTCACTATCGCTTAATACATCTTGGGAATTTTCAATTCCCTTAAATGGAGCACCAAAAACAAGGCATTTAATTTCACCGATTGGATGTTTATTGCCTTCTTTTGGGGTCAAAAAACGGTATTCGTGTTCATGTTCCCATACTGGTGATTTAGTAGTGAGTATTTTGGTAGCCGCTTTATCGCTGTTGTCGTTTTGTTGTATTTTTGGAAAACTATTTGTATATTCTATCTTCTCTACTTTACCGCCTTCTATCTTTTTACCAACTTCTATCTCTACCTCAACTGCGACACCCTTGAAACCGTTTGCATAATGACTCCACATAAGCGGGTTGGAAAATGCCTCTTTGCCGGAAAAAGAACAGATTTTTGTTCTCTTTTTCGACTTGTAGATGTTAGCGATAATTTTGTAATATGGTGTGGTATAGATACCCTCCATGGGGTCGTTAAGGTCCCAAAAATTTGAACACCAGAATGTGCCGTTTTTCAGTATGTTTTTTAGGCGGCAAAAATCTTTAGCATTTGCAAGCGGCCTGAATTTATAAAGCCTGATTTTTTTGTTTTCATCCATGAACATGCTCCTTCTGATTTATCCAGGAAACTCTGCGTTCTCCGCGCCTCTGCGGTTGATAATCGCAGGCTCGCTACAACAGCAATTCCGCGATCTGTACGGCGTTGGTCGCCGCGCCCTTCAGGAGGTTGTCCGAGACGATCCACATGTCCAGCCCGCATTCCGTCGAGATGTCTTCGCGGATACGGCCGACGAAAGTGCGGTCGTCGTCCGTCGCGGTCGTTTGCAGAGGGTAGAGCGCATTCGCCGGATCGTCGAGAACGACGATGTTCGGCGTGGCGGCGAGGATTTCGCGCGCCCGCGCGGCGGTCAGTTTTTTTGCGGTCTGCACGTTGACCGCCTCGCCGTGTCCGCGCACCACCGGCACCCGCACGGCCGTCGCCGAGACCGTGATTGTGTCGTCGCCGAGGATTTTGCGCGTCTCGTCGACCATTTTCATCTCTTCCTCGGTGTAGCCGTTTTCGAGAAACGGCCCGATGTGCGGTATGCAGTTGAAGGCGATCTGGTGCGGGAATTTCTGCGGCTTTGTGGGCATGCCGTCGAGCACGTCGCGCGTCTGCGATTCAAGTTCCATAATCGCCGACCAGCCCGCGCCGGAGACGCTCTGGTAGGTCGCAACCACGATTCGCCTGATGCCGGCCTCGTCGTAAATCGGCTTGAGCGCGTGAACCATCTGTATGGTCGAGCAGTTCGGATTGGCGATGATGCCCTTGTGTTTTCGCGCGTCCTGCGGGTTGACTTCGGGCACGACCAGCGGCACGTCCGGGTCCATGCGCCACGCCGAGGAGTTGTCGATGACGACGCAGCCTTTTTTCGCAAAGAGCGGTGCGAACTTTTTGCTTATCGCACCACCCGCCGAAAACAGCGCGATATCCACGTCGGGTATCGCGTCTTCGCGCAGGGCCTCGACCGCGATCCGGGTTTCGTTGAAATCCAATTTTCTGCCTGCGGAACGCCTGGAGGCCAGAAGGCGGATTTCGCCGACCGGAAACCTGCGCCGGATAAGCGCGCTTATCATCTCCGCGCCGACCGCGCCGGTCGCGCCGACGACTGCTATTCTTTTTGACATAGTGCCTCCTGAATTGGTTTGCGCGCGATTATAGCATCGTCCGCCGCTATCGGCAAGCGGGCCTTGCCTGCGTGGATTGTGGTGTTATAATTGCGCCTTCACGGAACGGAGACCCGCATGCAAAAACCTGTTATCGCGATGAACTGCAACATCAAGCGCAACGAGGAAGTCTGCGCCGACTACCTCTCGACCTATACCGCCTATCCCGACTCGGTCGAGCGGGCCGGCGGCGTGCCGCTGCTCATCCCGCCGCTCGCCGACGAAGCCGACCTGCGCGAGGTGCTCAAGGGAGTGCACGGGATTGTCCTGGTCGGTGGCGACGATATCGACCCGGCGGCTTACGGGCAGGAGTGGCACGAAAAAAGTACGCCGATATTTCCGCGTCGGCAAAACTTCGACCTGCGCCTCGTGCCGATCGTTCTTGAGATGGGCCTGCCGGTGCTGGGTGTGTGCGACGGGCATGAGGAGATAAACATTGCGCTCGGTGGCACGCTTCACCAGCACATCCCCGACGTTTACGGTATGCAGATCGTCCACGCGCGCGGCAAGGAACTGGCCCGGCGCGGCGAGCAGCGCTATCACAACGTGAGCATCGAGCCGGATTCGCTGGTTGCCGAGATCACAGGCAAAACCAAGTTGGAAGTGAACTCGATACATCATCAGGCGATCGACCGTCTCGGCGAGGGACTGCGCGTAACGGCGCGCTCGATTGACGGTGTGGTCGAGGCGATAGAATACGCCGACCGCCGCGACAAGCGCTTCATGCTTGGCTTGCAGTGGCATCCCGAACATCTCAGCGCCAGGCGGCCCGAGCAACTCGCGCTGTTCGAGGCGCTCGTCAAGGCGGCGATTGAATACAGGGACGGGAGGTGTGCATGAGTGGGCGGATCAAACTCGGCGTGATCGTCTCCGGTGGCGGCACGACGCTGCAAAATTTTATCGACCGGATCGAGCGCGGCACGCTTAACGCCGCCGTCGCCGTCGTCATCAGCAGCAACCGCAACGCTTACGCCCTGAAGCGCGCGCAAAAGGCGGGCATCCCGACGGAGGTCGTCTGCCGCATGGAGCACGAATCGGTGGAATCCTTCTCCGATGCTATCAGCGCGATTCTCGACCGCTACGAGGTCGATTTGGTAACGCTGGCGGGGTTTCTCGTGCTGTACCGGATTCCCGCGCGCTACCTGGGCCGCGTGCTTAACATTCATCCCGCGCTGCTGCCCGCGCACGGCGGCAAGGGCTTTTACGGCGACCGCGTGCACAAGGCGGTGCTGGAGGCGGGGGACGCCGAGAGCGGGTGCACGGTGCATTTCGCGGACAATCTCTACGACAACGGGCCGATAGTGGCGCAGCGGCGCGTGCCGGTGCTGCCGGGCGATACCGTCGAGATGCTGCGCGCGCGCGTGGCCGAGCAGGAAAACATCGCCTATCCCGAAGCGATAAATCTCTTTGCCGCCGGGGCGCTCGACGACCTCGCCGCGCGGATGAAAAAATAGGTTGAAAGGGTCTCGCTTCTTTTTTTGTGTG
>JAUWEX010000119.1 GCA_030607235.1 Planctomycetota bacterium
CAGGGCCTGCTGCCAAGCGAGGAGCAACCACATTCTCCGATACCCGCTCGCTGCCGCGCCTTCTCGGCACGGGGCGCTTCGCTTCCACCCACTGACAATTTAGGCAAGATTCCTGTGTTGAAAAGTCTCAAAGTGGACGGCCCGTCCGAAACCGGCGCGTCGTGGAATATCGCACAGCGCGGCGTTTTGTGATAAAATGCGCCGGGAGGCACCGCGCGATGGCGCAATTCAAACTTGTAACGAAATTCGAGCCGAAGGGCGACCAGCCCCAGGCGATCGAACGGCTGGTACAGGGCGTCGAGGACGGCCTGGAACACCAGACCCTGCTGGGCGTAACCGGCAGCGGCAAGACCTTCACCATCGCCAACGCAATCGCGCGCCTAAACCGCCCCTCGCTGGTCATCGCGCCCAACAAGACCCTCGCAGCGCAGTTGTATGCCGAGTTCAGCGAGTTGTTCCCGGAAAACGCAGTGGAATATTTCGTCTCGTACTACGACTACTACCAGCCCGAAGCCTACGTCCCACGCAAGGACCTCTACATCGAAAAAGACTCCGCGATCAACGAGCGCATCGACAAGATGCGCCACGCCGCGACCTATTCGCTGTTCGAGCGCAACGACATCATCATCGTCGCCAGTGTCTCGTGCATCTACGGCCTCGGCTCGCCGGAGGCCTACAGCGGTATGCTTTTGCTGCTGGCATTGGGGCAGCAAATCGACCGCCGGACGATCCTCTCAAAACTCATCGAGATAAACTATCAGCGCAACGACACCGATTTTCACCGCGGCACGTTTCGTGTGCGCGGCGACGTGATCGAGGTCTTCCCTGCCTACGAAGAAGCGCGTGCGATGCGTATCGAGATGTGGGGCGACGAGATCGAGCGCCTCTCGTGGATTGATCCGCTACGCGGCGAAACGCTCGAAACCCTCGAAAAGGCCGCAATCTACCCCGCGTCGCACTACGTGGTCAGCAAGCCGCAACTCAAACAGGCCGTCGCGGAAATCGAAGCGGATTTGAAGGAACGGCTCGCATTTTTCCGCGGGTGCGGCAAATTGCTCGAGGCGCAGCGTCTCGAAGAACGCACTAACTACGACATGGAAATGCTGATACAGATGGGCCGCTGCACGGGAATCGAAAATTACTCGCGCCACTTCGACGGCCGCCCCCCGGGCGAGCCACCGCCGACACTGCTCGATTTTTTTCCGGACAATTTTTTGCTCTTCGTCGACGAGAGCCACATCACAATCCCGCAATTCGGCGGGATGTACCGCGGCGACCGCTCGCGCAAGGAGACGCTGGTGGAATACGGCTTCCGGTTGCCGTCGGCGCTGGACAACAGGCCGCTGAAGTTCGAGGAGTTCGTCGAGCGCACCAACCAGGCAATCTACGTCTCCGCCACGCCGGCGGATTACGAAATGGAAATGAGTAAGGGCGTGGTGATCGAGCAGATCATCCGCCCCACCGGCCTGATCGACCCCGAAATCATCGTCAAACCCGCCAAGGGCCAGGTCGACGATCTGCTGGAGGAAATCCGCAGGACCGTGGAGAAGAAAGAGCGCGTCCTCGTAACGACGCTGACCAAGCGGATGGCCGAGGACCTGACGGACTACTACCGCGACCTGGGCGTGCGCGTGAAGTACCTGCACAGCGACATCGACACGATAGAGCGCGTCAAAATACTCAAGGCGCTGCGCAAGGGGCTCTTCGACGTGCTTGTCGGCATCAACCTCCTGCGCGAGGGCCTCGACCTGCCGGAGGTCTCGCTGGTGGCGATACTCGACGCCGACCACGAGGGCTTTCTGCGCAACGCGCGCTCGCTGATCCAGACCTTCGGCCGTGCGGCGCGCAACGTAAACGGCCGCGTCATCCTCTACGCCGACAAGACGACCGGCTCGATGCGTCAGGCCATCGACGAGACCAACCGCCGCCGGAAAATCCAGAAAGAGTACAACCGGCAAAACGGCATAACGCCCACCAGCATCAAGAAAAATCTCGGCACGGTGCTCCGCTCTATCTACGAACAAGACTACGTAACCGTGCCGAAAGCCAGCGACATCGAGGAACGCTATCGCTCCGTCCAGGACATCTCCCGTCAGATTAAGAGGCTCAAAAAAGACATGCGGGAGGCCGCGGACAATCTGGAGTTTGAACTCGCGGCGGAATTGCGCGACGAACTCAAAACGCTGGAGGAGGCCGAACTCAGCCTGCGCGAAGGCTGACCGGCAAGGCGCATGACGAAAGAAAAAAAGCGCGACCTGGAAGACTTAATCGCCGTCGCCCCGACGGAGCCGGGCTGCTACATCATGAAAAACGCGCGCGGCACGATTATCTACATCGGCCGTGCGGTAAACCTGCGCAGCCGCGTGCGCAACTACTTCACACGTTCCGGCGACGGCCGCTACCAGATAACGTTCATCCGCAAAAATGTGCGCAGCATCGAGTTCATCGTTACCGACTCGCTCAAAGAAGCGATACTGCTCGAAAACACCCTCATCAAGCAGCACAAGCCCAAGTACAACATTCTGCTCAAAGACGACAAGACCTTCATCAGCATCAAGATCAACCTCAAGGACGCGTGGCCGCGGCCCCAAATCGTACGCATCCGGAAGGCCCCCGCCAGAGACGGCGCAAAATACTTCGGCCCCTACGCCTCCGGCAAGGCCTGCAAACAGACCTACGCGCTGATGAAAAAAATCTTCCCGCTGCGCAAATGTTCCGACAGTTATTTCCGCAATCGCGTGCGCCCCTGCCTCTACTACGAAATCAAACAGTGCCTGGGGCCGTGCTGCGGGCTGGTCGACACGGCGACCTATCGCGCGGTGCTGGACAAGGCGATCAAACTGCTGGACAGGCGTAGCGACGAGGTGCTCGAAGACCTGCGCGCGGAAATGAGGGCTCTGGCGGACGAGCGGAGATTCGAAGAAGCCGCGATCACGCGCGACAGCATCCGCGCCATCGAGCACATGCGCGAAAAACAGAAGGTCGTCGAGCATGTGCCCGTCGACCGCGACGTTTTCGCCTATTACCGCGAGGCCGAGGAGTACACATTTCAGCATCTCGCGGTGCGCAGGGGCGTGCTCAGCACGAGCGCCCATTTTTCGCTCGGCGGACAATTCCTCTCGCCGCAGGAAGTCCTCGCTTCCTTCATTATGCGCTTCTACTCGCGCGAAGGTGCGTTTATCCCCGGCGAGATTTTCGCGCCGGAGGACTTCGACGAGCGTCAGGCGCTGGCGGAAGCCCTTGCCGAGCGACGCGGCAAAAGCGTCTCGATCGTCGTGCCGCAAAAGGGCGACAAACTGCGGCTGGTCGAGATGGCGCGCAAAAACGCCGAGGCGGTTTTCCGCGAGCAGCACAGCGAAACCGAACGCGCCCGGCGGCTGCTCGAATCGATCCGCAGCAAACTCAAACTCGACAACTTCCCCGCGCGCATCGAGTGCTGCGACATCTCCAACATCGGCGGCGAGAACGCCGTCGGCTCGATAGTCGTGTTCCTGGACGGGCGCGAGGCGAAGCATCTCTACAAGCGCTATAAAATCAAGACCGTGCGCGGATCGAACGATTACGCGATGATGCGCGAAGTGCTCTCGCGCAGACTCAAACGGCTGGTCGACGAACGACGAGCCGAACCCGACACCGAAGCCGGTGAAAAGTGGCGCGCGCCGGATTTGCTCCTCGTGGACGGCGGCAAAGGCCAACTCAACATTGCGCGCAAGGTGCTGGCCGAACTCGGCGTCGCGGGAGTGGACATTGCAGCAATAACCAAGGTGCGCGACGCGGAAACCGGCAAAAAAAGCAAAGAAATGGACGTGTTCTACATCCCCGGACGCGCTAACCCGATCGTCCTGCGCAAAGACGCGGCGGAACTGTTTTTGTTGCAGCGGATCCGCGACGAGGCGCACCGCTTCGCAATTGCCTACCACAAAAAAATCCGCGGCAGGGCAAAATTCGCCACGCCCCTGGACGCGATTCCCGGCATAGGCCCCGCCCGCAGAACCGCCCTGTTAAAGGCTTTCGGAAGTATCGAGCAAATCGCGCGCGCAACCCTCGCGGAGATCATGGATGTGCCGGGCGTCAAAAAAAATCAGGCAAATGCTATACTCCGTGCGCTTTCCAGCCGATATTAGATTTGTAGCGAGGAGTGGGGGATTTTTCGCCGTTCTCGGACGAACCATCCCCGGCGCATAAAGAAATCGCCAAAAATTCCTTAAGAATGCTTGACAAAACGGGTTTGGCGAATATGATTTGGGTACATTTATGGTCTTGGGTGTTGGTCTGTAGATGTCGGCATTATATATTATGGTATGGGTCGCAATAATAAATCGAAAATGCGCAAATGTGTTACAGAGAAAACAGCAGGTATTATTCAGTTCAAAAGAGGTGTTATTTTTTTATCAGAGCGAAAGGGCCGCTCATCGTGCCATGATCGCGAAAATCCTTAAAGGAGGGTATCATGAATTTTACCAAGTTCGCACTTATCGTAGCAGTATTCGCAGTCGGCCTCATGGTGGTCGGTTGCCCCCCAAAAGAAGAAGTACCCGAAAAAGAAACCCTTGAAAAAGTTGTCAACGGCCTCAAAGACAAGGCCTACGACACAATCAAAGCCGACATTAAAGACGAAATAAAAATCATCGTCTTTGACGGCACAACGTTCAAAGTCTACAAAGACGAAGCCGCTGCAAAAATCGACTTCGCCGACCTCGACAAGATGACCAAAGTCGAGACCCAAGAAGGCAAATTTGTCTACAGCCCGAAGAAAGAAGAGCCAAAAGAAGAGCCAAAAGAAGAGCCTAAAGACGAGTAATATTATCGGCCTAATTGGTTAATTGAAGACACAGAGGTACAGTCAACAATACCTGCTTTTGTAGTTAGGCGCACAGCGCCGCCTTGGGCCCGTGCGCAAGGCCCAAGACAAACCACTAAGCAGCGGCCCATACGCAATAAATCGCCCGCGTTCGAGCAAACACCTCTCGGACGCGGGTTTTGTTATGCGCTTGTTTCAACCGTACCCAGGCAGTCCGCCTCAGGCGGATTCCCCGCAGAGCTGTTCTGAAATTAATTCCCTTTCAGAAACAACACGATGCGCTTCCAATGTTTGCCAGTATGTGGC
>JAUWEX010000288.1 GCA_030607235.1 Planctomycetota bacterium
GAACGGGCAGGTAGGCAGCTTAAATTCTTTTATGGCCCATGTAAATTAGACAATTTGCCCGATGTGAATCACTATCTGGCCGAGTATTATTATGCTATCGGCGACGAGGAAAAGCACCTGTTTCATTTGGATAAGGCGCTTAAACTTTACAACAAGATCAACGATCCCTACGGCGCGGGGCAAGCGCATTGTTATCTTCTTATGGCGCGCGACCAAATCGGCAAGAACACGGCCAGGGTTATAGAGTACTGCAAACAGGGGCTTGAGATATCGGTTCACGAGCCGATCAATATGGTGCTTCACTATTGGCTTTACGAGGCCTATGGCGAAACAGGCGAATACGTATTGTCAAAAGAACATAAGGAGAAGTACGAGCAAATATGCCGCGACAACGAGCCGTATTTGTATCAGAACGAAGACGAGGAGTTCAAGCGCATTCACGACGACGCGCGAAAGGCTCGTATTCCGTATGATGAGTGGGTGCGAATGAGTGATAAAGAACAGCGAAAGGCGCTGCACAAAAAAGGGCATTTTGCCTAGCGGTCGGATTTGTAGCAGTTCAAGCGCATTGCAATAAAAGCGGATGGATAATCCCGTCCGCTTTTTTTGTGTATACGGCATCGGCGTGGACGAGCCGATATGCCTTGTTTTTACGGATTGTTTGTGGTTTAATGCCAAAGTACTCGGCGAGGGTGCCGGGTGCTTTTTTTTATGGACAGAGGTTCGCACGTTTCATGATCGAAGTCGACAAAATTCGCAATCTCGCGATTATCGCGCATATTGACCACGGCAAAACCACGCTTATTGATTCCATATTTCGCGATGCGCACACCTTCCGCGACAACGCCCGCGTCGCAGAGCGCGTGATGGACACCCACGAACTGGAACGCGAGCGCGGCATCACCATCCGCGCCAAGCACTGCACGGTCGAGTGGAACGGCTATCGTATCAACATCATCGATACTCCGGGCCACGCCGATTTTTCGGGCGAAGTAGAGCGGGTGCTCTCGATGGTGGACTTCGTTTTGTTGCTTGTTGACGCCAACGAAGGCCCCATGCCCCAGACGCGCTATGTTCTTATGCGCGCGCTGCGCCTGGGTCTCAAGCCCATTGTCATTATCAATAAGGTCGATCGCCCGAACGCCGACCCCGAAGGCGCGCTCGACAAAACCATCGATCTCTTCATAGAACTCGGCGCTTCGGACGAGCAGATCGACTTCCCCGTGCTCTACGGTTCCGGCCTTGACGGCTGGCTGGTTCGCGACCTTGACAAGGAAGAGCGCAATGGTATGTGCGCGCTGTTCGAGACGATCGTCGAGCAGGTTCCGCCGCCCGCCGCGAACATTAACGCGCCGTTTCGTATGCAGATAAGCACGCTGGCGTGGAGCGACTACGTCGGTCGCATCGGCTGCGGGCGCGTACTCCAGGGCAGACACAAAAAAGGCGACGAATTCGTACTGACCTCGACATCCGGAAAAGGTTGCGGCGCAGATGAAGACGAATGGGAAGTAACTGGCAGCAAAATCGCGAAATCCACGTGGCTCTGGGTTACGCGCGGGCTTGAGCGCGAGGCCGTCGAAGAAATCACCGCGGGCGATATCGTCTGGATCGCCGGGGCGGAAGACGTGATGATCGGCGACACACTCTCCACGCCCGAACTGCAAAACCCCGCTTTGCCGCCGCTGGATATCGAAGAGCCTACGGTGTCGACGTTTTTTCTCGTAAACAGCGGGCCGCTTGCCGGACAGGAGGGCAAGGTGGTGAAACTGCGCCAGATAAAAGAGCGCCTCGATCGCGAAATGCGCGTCAACGTAGCGCTGCGCGTCGAAGACATCGGCCGCGCTGACGGCGTCAAGGTCAGCGGCAGGGGAGAACTCCACCTCGCCGTCCTCATCGAAGAGATGCGCCGCGAAGGGCTGGAATTTTGCGTCTCGCGGCCCGAAGTCATCACGCATCGCGACGCCGAAGGCCGCCTGCTGGAGCCTATGGAGCAGACGATAATAGACGTGCCGACCGACTATCAGGGCGTTGTCATCGCGAAACTCGCGCGGCGCAAGGGCGAACTGATGAGCGTACACAACGCCGGAACCGGTATGCTTCGTCTGGAATTCAAAATCCCCACCCGCGGCATCATCGGCTATCGCACCGAATTCCTCACCGACACGCGCGGTCTGGGCATCATGTCATCGCGTTTTGTGGGCTACGGCCCGTGGTGCGGCGATGTGCTCTCGCGCACCCGCGGCTCCATGATCAGCATCGAAGCGGGCGAGGCCACCACCCACAGTCTGGAGAACCTGCAACAGCGCGGCACGCTTTTCGTGCGGCCCGCCGCGCGCGTATACGAGGGCATGATAATCGGCGAGCACTCACGCCCTGGGGATCTGCCCTGCAAGCCGACGAAGAAAAAGACGATGAGCAACGTTCGAACCGCGATCAAAGCGATGGAAACCGGGCTGGACGTGCCGCTGCAACACACGCTTGAAAGCGCGCTGGAATGGGTGGCCGACGACGAACTCGTCGAGGTTACGCCCAAGAACATCCGCATTCGCAAGGCGATCCTCGGCGCCGAAGACCGCAAACGCGCCTTTCGCAGCCCCAGCGCCCGAGCCG
>JAUWEX010000317.1 GCA_030607235.1 Planctomycetota bacterium
GAGAAACACATAATCGCGATAGTTTTCTTTGCCCATTTCTTTGGCGATGTCTTCGAGTATCTGCTTGGCCATACCGACTCCCGACGGCAGGAATGTGGTTACGATAACCGGGATTTCGCGCACGAAGCAGTGCCGGATCAAAGCCTCAGACATAGGCTTGCATTCGCCCTTGGTCGCCGGATCGAAATCCATTGCGATGATGACGGGCTTACCGCCGGCAACTACGTCTTCGTCGATATATTTGAAAAGGGCTTTTACTTCATCGGACGCCCGAACGCTCTCCGGTCCGTTTTCCTCGGTTTGCGAATCGGTTTGATGATCTTCACAGCCCATGAAAACAGCCAGGCCCGCCATGAGCACCATACACGCAAGAACACGAATTTTCATTTCTCATCCTTCACGAAAAACGTATCGAAAAATTTACCAAACGGATTGACGACAAGCAAACGAGCCGCTCATGCGTGTGGGCGGCCCGTTTTGTTTTTTTCGTTTGCGATTATTCGCATTTACCGGTGCAGGCACAATCCGCGTCTTTGCCAGCTTCTGCGCGCCACCGCTCGACCTGCTCGATGGTTACCGGCCACTCAATCGGCTCGGGAATCACGTCGATGAAACGTTCGCGATAGGACTGGGTCTGCATGCGGCAGGTCATGTGCCTCTCGCAGAAGTCGGGATGCGTTATCATTTTCTGCCAGATCATCTGAATCGGCATCTCGCGGACGTTGCCGAAGGTGATGGGGTTGAAGTCGCACGGGTTGACGTCGCCGCGCGCGGTCATGTAGTACTGTGAATAGGAGCCGAAACATCCCGCGCCCATCGGCGAGTTGACCAGCGCCTGCGCTATTACGCCGATCGGGCAGTTCGGGTCGTCGTGATATTTGCGCGAGAGTTTGATAACTTCTTTTTTGTCCGCGTCGCTGAGCATCAGGTCGGTGCGCTTGAGGAATTTGCCGGACGGGATGCAGTCGAAGATCGTTACCTCGTGGAAGCCCTCGTCGATGGCCTTGTTGATGAGTTTTTCGAGCGAGCCGTCCTTGAGCGTCTCGGGCGTGGCGTAGGTGGAGACGCCGGTGAGTATTCCGGCTTCGCGCGCCGCCCTCGCGCCGTCGAAGGCCTTCTGGTAGAGGCCCTTGACTCCGCGGAGTTTGTCGTGAATCGCGGGATCCAAGTGGTCGACGCTGACGTTTAGCGTGTTCAGTCCGGCGTCGGCGAGTTGCTGGGCGAAGCCGTCTTTGCTGAGTTTGATGCCGTTGGTAAAGATCATGCACATGGCCTTGTCCTTGGGCACATGGTTGATCAGTTCGAGGATTTCGGGGCGCATGGTCGGCTCGCCGCCGGTGTAGATGACAAGGTTGGAGCCGAGTTGGATCGAGCCGTCTACGACGGTCTTGAGTTCGTCGACGGTCAATTCTTCGCCGGGCTTGTTGACAAACGAAGCCGCCGAGCAATGCTCGCAGTTGCACTGGCACTTCCATGTTACGCTGATGTTGCTGGTCGCGGGCCAGACCTGTTTGAAGATGATCTCGCGGACTTTGCGTTCGAGCGCGCGCATCCCGGCGGGAGTTGGCTGCGGCGGATTGTAAAGGTTGTAAACCAGTTTCCCGTCGGCCGTCTTGTGAATTATCTTTAAGGAATTAAGGACATTGGTGAACTGGTCGACGAACGGCTGAACGTGAGGGCCGAGTTGACCGCCGGCCTTTGCGACAAGTTTGTCATCCGGCGTTATGTCCATTTCAAGATGCAAAAAGTCGTATGATTCCATTGTCCGCTCCAAACATTTCGAAAATTATCGGGAATTATCTCGGGTTCGCCCATATTGACCCCGAAACGGGAATTATATCCATTCCGGCCCGCATTTCAACGGAAATCGGATATCCGCGGTACAAAAAAGACCGGAGTCGGATATGGCGCCGCACAAAAATAGTGCGCGCCGGGCAATCAAATCCCGCGCCAGGATTGACCGGCGGCGCTTATAGCGTATAATCATGCCTTCTGCCGGACCGGAAAACAGCATGAGCCAATTTGAAGACATAATCAGCGGCAAGACCAAAGGTGCGGCCGCCGTAGCGGCGCGCGGCGGGCTGAGCGCGCTCTCGGCGCTGTATTGCGCGGCGACGCGAACGCGCAATTCCCTCTACGATCACGGCGTGTTCAACCGCGCCAAGATGCCCTGCCCCGTCATCAGCGTGGGCAACGTTACCGTCGGTGGTACGGGTAAGACGCCGATGGTCGAGTTTATCGTACGCCACCTGATGGACGCGGGCAAAAAAGTCGTCGTGCTCAGCCGCGGCTATCGCGCCCGTCCCGGC
>JAUWEX010000135.1 GCA_030607235.1 Planctomycetota bacterium
GAGGCAATTGTTTTGCTGCGATCTTGAGCGCTGTGCGTGTAAAGTCGATTGGCGATTTGGTCATTTTCGACATAGGTTTCTCCCTCCCAACCATACAATCGTCCAAATCCCCGTCCGACTTGAGACTTTTCAACACAGCAGGAAGCAACCACTCATTCCAAAACCCGCGCCCTGCTTTTTGCCTGACGGCAAAAAGAGGCCGGGCGCTTCCACCCATTGGCGATTCGGACAATCCTCCGTGTCCCGCCAAAAACCGCGTCGGGCAAGTCTCCGTGTTCTGCGTGGTGAAAACAAGAATAAGAAAAATCTCTGCGGATAGAAAGAAATCACATCGCGAATTCGCGCACAAGATTTGTCAGTGGGTGGCAGCCTCCGCTTTTGGCGAAGCCAACAGGAGGCGCGTATTGGAGTGTGTGGTTACTTCCCTATTGGTTTGCGGGCCCTGCCCGCTTTTTTTCTGGCCGGATAACGGTAAGATCAATTATCCTTTTCGCAGAAGAGCGTCTGGGTCGGATAGGCGAACTCGATGCCCTCGGCCTGGAATCGCTTGAATAGCGCGTAATTGATTTGTTGCTGAATATTCATGTAGGCCATGTAGTCGCGGCTGCTGACATGGTATACCGACTCGAAATTCAGCGCATAATCTCCGAAGTTCTTGAAATGCGACCGCTCGAAACGGACGTTTTCGCAAGCCTTGATAGTTTCTTCGATAATGCCGGGGATTGCGACGAGTTTGTCCTGCGGGGTCTGGTAGGTTACGCCGACCGAAAACAGCACCCGCCTCTCGCGCATTTTCCTGTAGTTGCGGATGCGGCTCTGGAGCAGGTCCGAGTTGGAGAAAATGATCTGTTCGCCATGGATACTGCATATTCGTGTCGTCTTCAGGCCGATGTGCTCTACTGTGCCCATCAGATCGTCCACTACGATAAAATCCCCCGGCGTAAACGGCTTGTCCAGCAGGATCGAGAGCGACGAGAACAAGTCGCCCAGGATGTTTTGCACTGCCAGGGCGACCGCTATGCCGCCCACTCCCAAACCCGCTACCAGTGTCGTTACGTCAACGCCGATGTTGTCCAGGATCAGCAGCAGCAGAACGGTCCAAAGAAGCAGTTTGGCGATAAACTTGAAAACCGATACGGGCATGCCGGCTCCGGTTTCCAGTTTTTCCCGTTTTTTGGCGTATCGCGTCAGGAAAAATGTGATTATCCTGTTGCCCCATATTCCTGCCTGGATCAGAATGACAACCAGGACCGCTCCGCAGATGATATCCATTGTCTCCGTCGGCAGACTGAGTATTGCGGCGGCAATAAGAAGGGAGAGCGCGGCCAGGGATATGAAATTGGTTTTGCGGAATATCTCAGCGGCGACATCGTCCCATATGTTGTGCGTTTTTGCGGCAAATTTGTCGAAATGATGCGTCAGGATTTTTTTGGCGATCCACATCGCCAGCGTGCCGAGCACTAATACCCCCACAGCGCTCCAAATAGTGTATGGCTGCTTGTCGTAGAGGTCTTTGATATGGCGCCAAAGTCCGGGGTCGGTGTCTTGATTGAGTTGCAGCAAAAAACAAAGCATGTCGTTAACTCCAAATAATTATTGCCGTTGCGTGTTGATGCCGAAATCATCATTGAGGATATCGAGCAGGTCGAAAAAGTTGTGTATTTCGTAATCGGCCGCTGTTTTTCCGGTGATTTCCGAATATTTGCCGCTTCTGCGGTTATGGACGGTAATCATGCCGATATTGTTGGGCGGGTCGATGTCGGTGATGGGATTGTCGCCGATATACATCGCCTCCTGCGGTGCCAGGCCCATATCGTTGAGTGCGCGCCGATAGAGTTTTTCGTTGGGCTTGTTGACGCCGATCTGGTCGGAGATGAAAATCGCGTTGGGCTGAAGATACTGGAGGATGTTGAGCCGGACGAGTTTCTCCGCCTGTTTGACGGTGAGTCCCGATGAGATTACGCCGAGAATAATATCGGTGCGCGCGAGAATCTTAAGCGCCTCAACCACGTCTTCATAGGGCTTGAGATGCCGAAACTTCGTGTCGTGGTACGCCACGACCGCTCCGGCCACCAAAACCGCGGGATTCAGGCCCTGCCAGCGGCTTGGCGGAATCCTCAGGAGCAGTTTGTCGTAATGCCCGTCGTGGTTGCTGCTGAACTCTTCGATTACCTCGTTCAATTCGCGCAGCAATTTTTCCTTGCTCATTTTTACGCCCAACTCGACCAGGGTTTTTATGCTGTTGCGACGAGCCATTTTCGCAAATTCCGATGTCGAGTACAGCGTATCGTCTATATCGAGAAATATCGCTTTTAGTTTCATCGTTATGATTCCCTTGTTCTGAAAAGGATACGCCAACATCATAACATCTTATTGGATTTTCTTCAAAAAAAGAATACCGCCGTCCAATCGGAGCGGCGGTATTTTGCTTTTGAATTCGGATGTTTATAAATCGTCTTCTCTTTCATCGGCGATGATTATTTTGACTGTAATGAGTATCATGATCTGGCTGCGGAATTCTCCTCTCGATTCCGCTCTGAAAAAGAAGCCGAGTATGGGTATCTTGTAAAGGAACGGTATCCGGGACTGAACGTGCTTGTCTTCGGCCCTGCTCAGCCCGCAGATAAGCACCGTGCCGCCGTCAGGCACCATCACTACGGTTCTGAATTTGTGTACTTGCTGTTCGGGGAGTTCCACAACCTGTGTTATATTGCCGAGTCCTAGAATGAATAATATGTTTGTCTGCGTGGTAATTGTGGGCGGGAAGGTGATGGTCGGTCGCAGGAACAGCGTAACGTACTTCCTGTCCGGGCTGACTACCGGCCGTACATCGAATACGGTGGATTCAGCGACGAAGTCCATAACCGGTATGGCGACATTACCTTCGTTGTCCCATTCCTTAATATAGGCTTTCTTGATTCCGACGAACATGCTGGCCTGCTGGGTATTGAAGCATGTGATCCTGGGTGCGACCAGCAGTTGCCTGTTGGCGTCCTGTCTGACGGCCTGGAGAATCGCCTCGAAGGATATGGCATCAAGCAGTTGCGCCTGCAAAGACAGGCCACCGCCCTCCGTTAAACTCGACATCGTCATTTGCGCTTGAACGATGTTGCTGGCCCTGACGCCGATGTCGACGCTTCTTGAGGAGTAATAGATTCCCGAAGACAATGCCGTGTTGGGGACCTGTGTTCTGGTGGCGGCAAGACTGCTTCCGCTCTGATCCGGATCGACGGGGCCGAGATCGCGCCAGTCAACTCCTACGCTTTCCAGGAATTCCCTTTCGACGGTAATGAATCTGGCTTCGATATTGACCATGATACCCCACAATTTCCGGATCTTATTGAGGAGTTGGTCTATTTTTTCCTGGGTTTCCGGAAGCGCTCTTACGTAAATTCTGTGATCCTGGAATTTCCAAATAGCGGGTTCCGTGGGGCTGGCGGTCAAGTCCATCCACGTATTCTTTTCTTTGCTCGGCGGCACTACTTCCTTGATCAGTTCCATTAGGGACTCAATGTTGTATTCAATGTCATCGAGATCGTCCTCTCCCTCAAAAGGATTGACGTGCTCCTCCGAAGAATCGAATTCAGGGCTTTCATCGCCCGACATATCAACCTCGGCGCCTTTGAAGTCAAGCAGGATGTGAGTGATGTCGCTTACTTCGTAAAACCGTAGAATCAGTCTGGATTGTCCTACTTCATCCGTTTTCTTGAAAAAAACCATCCCATCTTCAATTTCCCATGAAATGCCTATATCTTCTGCGATCAAATTGAGTACGCTTTTGAGGCTTCTGTTGCCGGGCAAATGCAGGTCCAGCGGTGTATTGCCAAGCATGTCCTGCGCGAGATTGGTGGATACCTTGAATTCTATTCCCAAATCCAATCTGTTTAGATAATTTTTGATTTCTACGATGTTGGTGCCGATCATGGCTCTTGTAGTAAACCCACCCGGCAGCGGAGTTTTGCTGATCAACGTGCTGACATGTTTATCTTCTTCGCTGATCTCGACCATCTTGCCTTCCTGTATGATTTTCTCCGCACGGGGTAGTACGTCGCTTGCCCAGTATTCCTTGTCAAATTTGTATAGATCCGGCAGGGGGATTTTTTTCTCTTCGATTTTCAGCAATACCCGCTCAACGACAGCCTTGTTTTTGTCGCGAGTGATAGTTGTGGAGTATATGACGTATTCCCGCAGAATTTCGTTCCTTAGTCTTTGGAGCGCTCCGGTGTTGTTTTTGTCTTTTACGAGAAGGATATCCATTATCTGTAGAGCGTTTTCGTATTTGCGCTCGCTTCGGTATCGCTCCATCTGTTCGGATAGCCGGGCGATTACCCTGGCCTGTTTCTCCATTTGGAGTTTGCTGATTTCGTTTAGCCTTTCGGCGTCGATGTTTGCCTCATGAGCCGCATTGGCCTGGTCTATCAGCCTTTTGCGGTCGCGGGCGAAGTCGAGATTGCTGCGCGCGGTTTTCTCCCACGCTATTGCGTTTGCGTCAAGGATCGAACGGTTAATCGATACGATTTTTATCACTTCCTGGAAGTCATCAATTGCCTCAACCAGATTGCCCTTTTCCATATTCTGTTGGCCGCTGGCCAGTCGGCCCGCGATTTCGCGCTTGGCATATTCGCGTCTGGCGCGAATCTCAAGATATTCGCTGTGAAGTTTGTCGATCGTATCGGAAGATTTTCCAAGACTGCTGCGCAATTCCGCGACGAGCGCCTGTGCCTGCTTGTTGCTGGAGTCCAGTTTGACGGCGGTCTGCGCGTAACCAAGGGCTTCTATAAGTTTGCCGCTTTTTAT
>JAUWEX010000355.1 GCA_030607235.1 Planctomycetota bacterium
GACGAGGCCGAACGCAACGTCAGTTTCAGCGTCCTACGCGAGGTCAGCAAAAAGGGCCTAACGATGGTAACCGACAACGCGGGTCTCGACCGGCGGTTCGACGGCTCGGTCAGCGTGCACGGGCTGAACCTGCGTTCGATCATCTGCCTGCCGCTACGGGTCAAGGACGGGATCATCGGCGTGGTCTACCTGGACAACCGCCACGAGGCGGGCACGTTTTCGGATACCGACGTAAAACTCGTCGAGGCGTTTTCGAGCCAGGTCGCGATCGCGCTGGAAAACGCGCAGTTATACGAGCGCGTAAACCGGCAGCGCACCGAACTCGAAAAGATCAACCGCGACCTCTCGCACACGGTCGAGGACCAGACGCGCGCGATTACGCTGCTCGAAAAAAGCGGCGGCGAACTGGCGCTGAAGTACGACTACGGCCGGATCGTCGGGTGCAGCGCGGCGATGCGCGAGGTGTTCGGCCTTCTTGACAAGGTTACCGATTCGCTGATACCGGTGCTGATCCAGAGCGAGAGCGGCACGGGCAAGGAGTTGTGCGCGCGCGCGCTCCACTTTAACGGCCCGCGCCGCGAGCGGCCTTTCGTCGGGGAGAACTGCGCGGCGCTGCCCGAGACGCTGCTCGAAAGCGAATTGTTCGGCCACGTCAAGGGCGCGTTCACCGGCGCGGACAGGGACCGCAAGGGCCTGTTCGAACTGGCCGACGGCGGCACGCTGTTCATGGACGAGGTAGCGGATATGAGTCCGGCGTTGCAGGCCAAACTGCTGCGCGTAATCGAGACCGGCGAGGTGCGGCCCGTCGGTGGCAAGGACACGGCTCACGTCAACGTGCGCATTATCGCCTCGACCAACAAAGACCTCAAGGCCATGATCGAGGCGGGCGAATTCCGCGAGGACCTGTTCTATCGCCTCAACGGGATAACGGTGCGGATTCCGCCGCTGCGCGAGCGACGCGAGGATATCCCGTTGCTGATAGATCATTTTCTGGCGCGGGCCGCGATAGAAAACTCGCAGCCGCGCCGCGAGATCGACAGGAAGTGCATCGCGTTGATGACGGAGTACGACTGGCCGGGCAACGTGCGTGAGTTGGAGAACGAGGTCAAGCGCCTGGTGGCGCTGAGCAGCGACACGATTACGCCGGTTTTGCTCAGTGAGCGCATCCGCTCGGGTGGTGGCGGCACGGAGCGGGTCAACATAGGCAAGGACGGCCTCAAGGTAGCGGTGCAAAAGGTAACCGCTTCGTTCGAGCGCGAGGCGATAGTGCATGCGCTGGCGAAGGCGGACTGGAAGAAGGCGCGGGCCGCGCGAAAGTTGAAGATTTCGCGCCCGACCCTCGACGCCAAAATCGAGGCTTACCACATCAAAATCCCGAAGTAGGTGTATTGAAAAGAAGGAGCGGAATAATCCGCCCCTTCTTTTTGCATTTTTTTGAACCATTTCGCAATAATGTTGTTTAACGGTATATGGAAGGATTATGTCTGGATATGTCGTTCAGGAGGGTTGTGATGAGAACGCGATGCCTGTTTGTGATGACGATTCTTTGCGGGATTATGGTTGTCTTGGGGTGCGGTTGCGATGAGGGTGTCAAAACACCTGCCGAATCCGGATCTGAAAATGCGGACAAAACTCCGGAAGGCACTACGCTCGCAGTTCCCGCCGACCCCGACGACGGCTGGCTCGTTTCGACCAATCCCGACGGCCTGGAGTTGAAGGTCCGCTGCGAAAAACTCACCAGCGACACATTTCGTATTCATTACATCTTAGAAAATACAGGCACCGAGTTACTATACAGGGTTGCTTCCAGGAGATCGCCGTATTTTATTTTGATCCGCCCAATAGATGTTGCCCGTGGTGAAAAGATAGATGGCATGTACGAAACGCCGCGCCCGCCGGATATGAAGGCGAAAGAGTTGGTGATTTTATTTGGTATAAATCTTCTACCGTATAATGTCGCTTTTGAGTATATGGAGCAACCTATACATGTGAGGATGAAAGCAGGGGAATTGAGAAGCGGTAGTGTCGATATTCGGTTTCCCGTTA
>JAUWEX010000142.1 GCA_030607235.1 Planctomycetota bacterium
TGGTATGCGACCCTCCAAAAAGCAGTGAGTTTGGTCGACTGGCGAGAATCATTAACAAAATGAGTTGTCGCATCAAGGACGATATCGCTGCCCGGACGGAGAACGAGGAGATGCTCGAAGCGCGCGCCAAACAGTTGCAGGAATCCGAAGAGCAACTTAATATCATATTTGAAAACACCCCTGTCGGAATGATGATGATAAACTCGAAGAGGGAGATTGTAAAGTTCAATAAGGCCGCCGAGAAGATCGTACACCGCCGCGGTGAGGAAGTTATCGGCAAGATATGCCATGATGTGTTCTGTTCCGCGGAGAGGGGCAAATGCCCGATATTCGATTTGGGTGAAGAAATCAATCTATCCGAGAGAAAGGCAAAGTGCGTCGACGGCAGCGAGGTACCGATTCTTAAAAGCGTTGTTTCTATTGAAATCGCCGGCGAGACAATGCTTCTCGAAGCGTTTAGCGACATATCCGAACGGGTCAAGGCCGCCGCCGAAATCAAGAAAGCAAAAGAAAAAGCCGAAGCCGCCAGCGCCGAACTCGCCGCCAAGGTCGATGAACTGGAGCGTTTCAACAGACTCGCCGTCAATCGTGAGATGCAGATGATCGAACTCAAAAAATCAATCAACGAACTCAGCGAAAAATGCGGCGAGGAAATTCCTTTTGACATCTCTTACGCAGATACCGGCAGCCATTCCGATTGACAGACGCGCTTAATTGAGTATTGCAACGCAGTCGGAAATATCCGCTTGCCTCATTTGTTGAGAACGCCCATTGCAGCCCGCCCCGCTTACGTGCTAGACCGGCCGATGCTTACCGAAAAAAGTCTTTCTCAGCGCTATCGCCATACCCGGCGCGCCTGCTCCAGCATGTTATCTTGTCATGTCTCCGGCCGATATTGCACTGGCCTCTCCGTCCTGATATGATGCGTTAGTATTTCTTTTTTTGGAAGATTGCGCGATATGGGGATTGATGTTCGGTTTTAAGCGAAAAAGACGAAGACGCATCAGTGCGCAGCCCTTTCCGGCGCACTGGCTGGAAATCATCGAAAGGAATTCCCCTTACTATCGGCGGCTGACGGCGGGGGAGCAAGATGAACTGCGCGGACACGTTCGGGTCTTCCTCGATGAGAAGCGTTTCGAGGGCTGCGGTGGCCTGGAGATTACCGATGAGATACGCCTGACTATCGCCGCCCATGCGTGCCTGCTTCTGTTGAACCGCGAAACGGACTACTATCCGCGTATGACCACTGTTCTCGTCTACCCGCGCCATTACTTCGCGCACGAGGCCCATCGTCTTTCTGACGGCATAATTATGGAGGAGATGTCGGGGCGCGAAGGCGAATCCTGGCACAGAGGGCCTGTCGTGTTGTCGTGGGACGATGTTCTGGAGGGTGCGACCGAGCCGGAGGCGGGACATAACGTTGTGTATCACGAGTTTGCCCACCAGTTGGACGGCGAATGGAGGACGAACGAGGGCGCGCCGACATTGCCGCAGGATGCGATGTATGCCGAATGGGCGCGGGTTTTGGGCGGGGAATACGAGCGACTGCTCGATGACATCAGGTGCAACCGGCGCCATCTCATTGACGATTACGGAGCCACGAATCCTGCGGAATTCTTCGCGGTCGTTACTGAGTTGTTCTTTTCGAAGCCCGTCCCGTTGAAACGTCGCCATCCCGAACTCTACGCGCAACTCAAGACCTTCTACCGCCAGGACCCCGCCGCCCGCATCAAACCACAGACTTCCGGCTGACTGGCGATGGCCCGCTAAAACAAAAGAACCGCAGGGTTGCGAGCAATGCCCGTAAGTCCTTGCGGTTCTTTTTGTTATCTGGTGCCGAAGGGGGGACTCGAACCCCCATGAGGATAACCTCACTAGGTCCTGAACCTAGCGCGTCTGCCATTCCGCCACTTCGGCTCGTTCAGGGCGCAATCATAATTTAAAAACCGCGCATGTCAAGCAAAAGCCTACAAAATCAGCATCGCGTCGCCGTACGAGTAAAACCGGTAGCCATTGCGCCTGGCTTCTTCATACGCCGCGAGGACTTTTTCCCGGCCCGCAAACGCGCAGATCATCATCAGCAGCGTGCTCTCGGGCAGGTGGAAGTTCGTTATCTGTGCGTTGACGAGTTTGAATTCGTAGGGCGGATAGATGAAAATATCGGTCGAACTCGAACACGCCGCAATCTCGCCTTTTTGCGCGATGGTCTCCAGGACTCGCGTTGTGCTTGTGCCTACCGAGACTATCCTGCGGCCTTCGCTGACGGCCTTGCGAAGCCTATCGGCGTTTTTGGTGGTTATTGAGTAGCGTTCGCGGTGCATCTTGTGGTCTTCGACGTTTTCGACCCGTACCGGCTGGAACGTGCCGAATCCCACGTGCAGCGTTACCCGCGCGATATCGACTCCCATCGCCGCGATCTTATTCAGAAGTTCCTCTGTGAAGTGCAGTCCCGCAGTCGGCGCGGCCACTGCGCCGGGCTTCCGGGCGTAAGTCGTTTGATAGCGTTCCGAGTCGTCTTCGTATATCTCGTGAGTCTTGCGGGAGCGCAAAATATACATCGGCAGCGGAGGCTCGCCGGCGCGCTCTAGCATCGCTATCACGTCCGTCCCCGGCGCGAAACCGAGTGTGTAGATGCCTTCGGGCGATTTGTCGAGGATCGCGGCCTCGGTCTCGCCATCGGCGAACCGCAGCGTTTCGCCCCGGCGCGGCTTGCCCTTGGCTTGGCCTAGCGCGGTCCAGTGCGGGCCGTCGCCTTTTTTGCTGTTGCGGCTCGGCTCGAGAAAAAGCATCTCCATCTTGCCGCCGGTGCCGCGCACGGCGTTGATTCTGGCGGGGATGACGCGGGTGTTGTTGAGCACCAGCAGGTCGTCGGGCCTGAGATACTCCACAATGTCGCGAAAAACGTGGTGTTCAATTTCCCCGGTATCTCGCCGGAGGACCAGCAGTCTTGACGAATCTCGCGGGTCGGCCGGGACGGTGGCGATCATCTCGCGCGGCAGGTCGAAATTGAAATCGGATACTTTCATGGTCTTTGTTTACCTGTTTTGGGTTTCTGCTGCTGCATGCGAACCCTGCCGCATTGCGGGCAGATCCATTTGCGCTTTTTGTGGAAAGAACGCTTTTCTTCCTTCATCTTAATTTTGCATTTTGTGCAGTGCATAACGCATTATACAACAATTATCCGCGGAGATTAAGCCCCATTCCCGATCGGGGCCGTCTTGACTTTGCGGTGCGCTTCTGCTAGCATCGCTTTCGTTATATCAAAACGCCTCATCACCAGCGGAAAGGGGGATCCGTGTCGGGTTTCGTTCATCTCCACGCACACAGCCACTACAGCCTGCTCGACGGCGCAGCCACGGTCAAGGCCCTTGTCGATGCGGCGGTAAAAAACAAAATGTCGGCCCTGGCCCTGACCGACCACGGCAACATGTTCGGCGCGATCGACTTTTACCAGACCTGCATGGCCGCCGGAGTCAAGCCCATCGTCGGCTACGAGGCTTACGTAGCACCCGCCAGCCGCCGCGAAAAAAGCGCGCGCGAAAACGAGTCCACATCATATCACCTCACGCTGCTCGTGCGCAACATGGACGGCTACCGCAATCTGATAAAACTCGCCAGCGAGGCCTATCTGACCGGTTTTTACTACAAACCGCGTATCGACGACGAACTTTTGCGCCGGCACAGCGGCGGCCTGATCGCGCTGAGCGGTTGCATGAAATCGCAACTCTCCGCGGCTATCATGCGCAACGATCTCGACGCCGCCGAGGCGGTCGCGCGCAAATACGCCGAAATCTTCGGCGAGGAAAATTTCTACCTTGAACTTCAGGACCACGGCATCCCCGAGCAGAGGCGGATTTTTGACGGGACCGTGGAAATTGCGAAGCGCACCGGTCTGGGCCTGGTCGCAACGAACGACCTTCACTATATAAACCGCTCCGACTGCGAAGCGCAGGACGCGCTGATTTGCATCAACACCGGTAAACTGCTCAGCGACGAAAAGCGCATGAAGATGACCACCGACCAGTTGTATTTCAAGAGTGTGGAGGAGATGGCCAAGGTTGCCGGTGAGCACAAGGAGGCACTGAGCAACACCGTCGAGATCGCCAAACGCTGCAATCTGGAGATGGAGTTCAACACGCTGCATTTTCCGGTCTTCGAACCTCCGCAGGGGAAATCCGTGGAGGAGTATTTCGAGGAATTGTGCTGGAAGGGGCTGAAGGAGCGCGTTCTGGATTACGACGATGTTTACAGGAAGCGACTGCGGTTCGAGATAGATTCGCTGAACACTATCGGCCTTGCGGCCTATATGTTGATCGTGTGGGATTTCATTCGCTATGCGCGTGAGAACGATATCCCCGTCGGCCCGGGGCGCGGCTCGGCGTGTGGCTCGCTTGCGGCGTTCTGTCTGCATATCGTCGATACCGATCCGATCAAGTATAACATCCTCTTCGAGCGCTTCGCCGACGTGAATCGACGCGAGATGCCCGATATCGACACGGACTTCTGCATACACGGCCGCGAACAGGTCATCGAATACGTCCGACAGAAATACGGCTACGACAACGTGGCCCAGATCATTACTTTCGGCACGATGGCCGCGCGCGGGGCGGTGCGCGACGTGGGGCGCGTGCTCGACATAC
>JAUWEX010000210.1 GCA_030607235.1 Planctomycetota bacterium
CTTTGGTCAACTTCGGCCATTCGCGCAGCACATCGATGATGCCGCGGTAATCGAGTTTCATGAAATCCTTCAGCGCCAGCACGGCGAACAATTGGGCTTGAGTGAATTTATGCGGGCTGTTTAGGTGAGAATATTGAGGCACTTGTTTTGCTGCGATCTTGAGCGCTGTGCGTGTAAAGTCGATTGGCGATTTGGTCATTTTCGACATAGGTTTCTCCCTCCCAACCATACAATCGTCCAAATCCCCGTCCGACTTGAGACTTTTCAACACAGCAGGACACATCCCTTTGCTGCGCAAAGGAGGAAGTGTCCCTCTCGGTATACCACTCCTCAACGCGGCGAGGATTTATTTTTTAGCGTTTTTTTGCGCCATCTCCGCCGATGCTACGGTGTTTTTCAGGAGCATCGCCACGGTCATCGGTCCCACGCCGCCGGGCACGGGCGTTATCATGCCCGCGACCTCGAGCGCGGCCTCGAAATCCACGTCGCCCACCGTCCGCATTTTCTTCCTGCCGTTTTCGCCGATCACCGGCTCTCCGTCGTCGCCCAGCACCGGCACGCGGTTGATGCCGACGTCGATGACGACCGCGCCGGGCTTTATCATCTCGGCGGTAACCAGCCCCGCGCGGCCCGCGGCGGCCACGAGGATGTCGGCGCGCGCGGCGTGCGCGGCCAGGTCGAGAGTGCCCGTGTGGCAGATGGTCGGCGTAACCGAATCGCCCAGAAGCAGCAGCATCAGCGGTTTGCCGACGATAGCGCTGCGGCCGACGATTGTAACCTCCTTGCCACGCAGTTCGAGGCCGAGCGATTTTATGATCCGGTACGCGGCTTCGGCGGTGCAGGGCGGCAGGTTCGGCGTGCCGCAGATCAGCCCGCCCATGTTCGTCGCGGTCATGCCCTCGACGTCTTTTTCGGGGGCGACGGCCTGCTGTGCGGCGGAGTCGTCGAGGCCGTCGGGCAGCGGCATCTGGAGGATTACGCCGTGTACGCCGGTCTCGGCGTTGAGTTTTTCGATGTGGGCGATGAGTTGGGCCTGGGTGGTTTGCGCTGGGAGTTCGTCGAGGGTGTAGCGTATGCCGATCTCTTCGCAGGAGGCGCGCTGGCGCTGGAGGTAGACGCGCGACGAGGGATTTTCGCCGACCTGGATCGCGGTGAGATGCGGCCGGTGCGGGATTCCGGCGATGCGGGTCTTGAGTTCGGCGAGGGTGCGCTCTGCGAGGGCCTTGCCGTCGATGATTTTCGCTGTCATTGTTGCCTTATGGTTTGAGAAAATATTTCCGGGCGAGAAAACACGATTCCGCTACGCCGTAATGTTAGCAAATTTCCCCCCCCACAACAAGCGCAGGCAGCCAGGCAACGCCTGGAGGCAATAGGGAAGTAACCACTCATTCCAAAAACCCGCTCGCTGTCTGTCGCCATTCGGCGACAGAAGCGCTTCGCTTCCACCCATTGGCAAAAAGTGAAGCGACTGCGTTTTTTCGCCGTAAGGTGAAAAACAAGGAGCGAGTCTTGTAATGGGTGGAGAAATCGTTTTCCTGCGGACGTTGTCCGCCGCTCGCTGCCGCGCTAACGCGCGGAGCACTTCGCTGGCGTTTACTGCCAAATCTTGTGCGCGAATTCGCGCTGTAATTTTTTTCTATCCACAGATTTCGCAGATTTCGCAGATTTTTTTACCACAGGGGCGCGGAGGTCGCAGAGAATTTTTCTTTTGAAAAATCATGTGACGCAGCTGCCCTCGGTTGTGCTTCTCCGCCCCCACCCGTGGGCGGGTGGGCCACATTCGCGGTTTTTGGCGGGATTTTGAATAGCCGCGCGGTATGGCCGTATATAAGAATAGAAGGGGCCGGTCGTTGCGATTGTCAGGCGGAGGATTCGCCAACTACACAGCAGACTTGCCCAAATTGTCAATGGGTGGCAGCGAGCGCCCTTTTCGCCGAAGGGCGAAAGGCAGCGAAGCGCCTATTGAAATAGGTGGCTCCTTCCCTATTGCCTCCAGGCGTTGCCTGGGAGAATGCGTTGCATCCGGCGCGCGATTATGCTAAAAAGCCCCACGGGAAATGAGGATGGATAAATCGGATCATATCCAACAGGCGCAGCGAATTCTCGTAAAAGTATGTACTGGATAATCCCCTTGCGAAATTTTTTCTGAATTCGGAGACAGATATTATGAATATCAGCAGGAAAGCAGTGTTGGCGTTGGTGGTTTTGGGCGGGTTGCTGGCGTTTTCCGCCGGCATTGGAACGATAAACTCCGACGTCTTCGCCGAAGAAACCCCGGACAACAAAACAGACGACAAAACAATGGTCGTCAAGCGCGAGACGGGCAGTATCTGGAACTATCAAACCACGTGCAAGGAAACAGCCGAGGCCGTTACGACCACAGACGGCAAGGCGACCACGTACAAATGGGAAACGGAGAAGACCATCAATACGTTGATATATTTCGGGGACTTCGACAAGAACACAAACAAGTGGGACATCCTGAAATCGAGCCGCGAGACCTCCAAACTTCTGAAGTCCTACATGGCGGGCGACAAAGACCTCAAGGCCGCCAAGGAGCCATTCTACAGATTGTTCGCCGGGCCGAGAATGTACGCCGGGCCTGCGGATTTCATGGGCAAGATCGAATACACCGGGCCGCTTGGCGACAGGGAATGGGACGAGGCCGTCCTCAACCACCTTCCCATGCTTCGCAAGACGACTTTCAAATCCGGCGACAATGGCACCGACAAGGTCGTCGTCGCGGGCAAGGAAGTCGGCGAGTATTCGTATCGTATCGGCGGCATGTTGGTAACTTCCGACGAGATAGGCAAAGTCAAAACCCATTATGTACGAGGCACCTTGCGGGCCAAGAGGGACGACGGACGGACAATCACGATCACCGGTTACGCCTCGAAATGGGAAGGCAACAGGAGCGTTCCCGTGATGGTGTCCTGGAAGATGAAGATCGAATACACCACGGGCAACACGAAGTATTCGCTCGAACGCGAATACGAATGCCTGACACTGGGCGCCGACTCTACGGCCGTGGTTCTCAGCAGCCTCGACGCGACCCGGATGAACGCGCAGTACAAGGCCTTTAAGACCGGTTACAAGGCCCTGATGCTCTCGAACCTGACCGCCGAGGCCCTGCAAAACCGGACTGTCAGCAGGGACAAGGTCCTCGAGGCGGGCAAGAAGTATTACGAAGCCTACCGGCAGTGGCTCGCGGGACCGTTCGCCGAATACATCCTGCTGTGGACCGAAAACCTCAACCTGCTGACCCGCGGCAAAATCATGGGGGCCGCCGTCGGCAAGCCCGCTCCGCCGGTCTGCGTGGCGAAGTGGTTCAACACCAAGCCCATCCCCGCCAGCGCCTACCAGGGCAAGGTCGTCATCGTCGAAATCTTCCGTCCCAAATGCCCCCCCTGCCGCTCGACCGCCCCTCACCTCGCGAGTCTTTACACAGTTTCATCCGGAAAAAAGTCAGCATGCTGGCCTGCAGCTGTACGCAAATTTTGTGGCGTGGGATGGACAGTTTTAATTTTTTGATGATGTTTGTAACAGTTTTTAA
>JAUWEX010000172.1 GCA_030607235.1 Planctomycetota bacterium
ACGTAGTCTTCCATATCGAAATTGTCGTCGCCCAGCGGCACATAGCCCTCCTGCTGCGATTTCTCCACTTCCGCGGCGTAGGCCTGCAAAATCCGCTCCTGCAATTTTTCGCGGCACTCCGGGTTTATCGGGTGCGCGATATCTACGTGCAGTTTCGAGCGGCCCTTGGCATCGCGGCTGCTGCGGTCGGCGCCCAATTTATTGCCGCACTCGTTGCAGTATTTCGCCCGCAGATGGTTCTTCGACGAACACTTCGAACACTTGTCGGCCAGTTTCCGGCTCGGCATCGCCACGAACGGGCCGTTGTTGCCTTCGATTATCTTCAGGTCTCGTACCACAAAATCGTCGTCCAGAGTAATGCTGCAAAACGCCTGAAGTTTGTCCTGCCGGTTACTCATAAGTTTAACTCGCACCTCGGTTATGTTCACGGTTGTCTCCTCGGGTTATTATTAGGCCGAATAAATGACTCCACCTTATACACCGCATGTCCGGTCTTGTCGTGCAATTCCCTCCTGGCCGTCTGCGCCTGCTCGTCCGTCGCGCACAGCCCGAACACCGTCGAGCCGCTTCCACACAAAAGCGCGCCGCCGGAGCAGACACGCGCCACCGTTTCTTTTATCTTCTTGATTTCCGGATAAAGATTGTAAGCCACCTCCTC
Source organism: Planctomycetota bacterium (assembly GCA_030607235.1). GTDB lineage: Bacteria > Planctomycetota > B129-G9 > B129-G9 > B129-G9 > JAUWEX01. The sequence continues at coordinate 659 of JAUWEX010000172.1, forward strand.
TAATTTATTATATAGTCCACCGGAAACAAAATCGGCAAGGACGCAAAAACCTCCACTGAAAAGTTTAGACGCAGATTTTTCAAGTGTCAAGGCAATTTTAAGATTGCGGTATACCTCGGCGGTCGACACGTGAATCCCCGGCGCGACGAGAACGAAATGCAGCCGCGCTCTCGACTCCACCTTGCGCACTCTCTCGCCGCGGCCGCTGCAAACCGCCGTTCCGCCCGTTACGAAAAACGGCACGTCCGAACCCAGCCCCGCGCCCAGCCTCATCAGGCGCTCCTCGCTCAGCCCCAGGCCCCACATTGCGTTCAGCCCGCACAAAACCGTCGCGGCGTTGCTGCTGCCGCCGCCCAGTCCGCCGCCCGCGGGAATAACCTTCTCCAGCCTGATTCGCACACCCCGCCCGACGCTGCACTCCGCCCGGATCGCCTCCGCAGCGCGCCACGCAAGGTTGGTGCCGTCCAGCGGGATGCCGGGCGTATCGCACTCCACAACGATCCCGCCGCCGTGCTCGTCGCACAGCGTAACAGTATCGGCGAGGCTCACCTCGTGCATAACGGTTTCGACCTCGTGAAAGCCGTCGTCGCGGCGGCCCAAAACGTCGAGATAGAGATTGACCTTGGCGTGGGATTTCAGGACGAGCGCGGCGGGTTTGGACTGGCTGTCGTTCATTAAATCGTCCCGGTAATTTTTTCTGGAGTGCAAAAAAACGCAGTCGGCGGACAACATCCGTAGGAAAACAATTTTCCACTTACTCCGAAATTCGCTCCCTGTTTTTCACCTTACGGCAAAAAAACGCAGTCGCTTCACTTTTTGCCAATGAGTGCAAGCGACGCGCCTCTGTCGCCGAAGGGCGACAGACAGCGAGCGCGCATTGGAATCAACGCTTGCTCCCCGTTTGCCTCCAGTCCGCCTCAGGCGGGTTGCCGGGCAAAAGATCGTCAACAACACAGTACTCTTACCTAAATTGTCAGTAGGTACAAGCGAAGCGCCCCGCGCCGAGAAGGCGCGGCAGCGAGCGAGTCTTGGAGTGTACGCTTGCTCCTCGCTTGTGAGCGGGCACCGCCCGCCGTCAAATTATCCTGGTAATCTTGTTTTTGTCGTCGAGCAGGAGCGTCTTGGTTTTCCATTCGCGAGCCTGTTCGTCGGGGATAAGGCAAAAAGATATTATCAGCACGATATCGCCAACGTCGACAAAAATCGCGGTGCCGCCCTTGATGCAAACCGTGCCGCTGCCGCGTTTGCCGGAGATGGCGTAGGTCTCCATGCGCTTGCCGTTTTTCATGTTGACCAGCAGCACCTTCTCGCCCGGGAGAATGTCCGCCGCGTCCAGAAGGTCCTGATCTATCTCGATACTGCCGATATAGTCTATCTGCGATCCGGTCGCTACCGCGCGATGGATCTTCGATTTTAGCATCTCTCTTAACATAATGTTTCTGTCCCGTCCGAATTAAGACACATGTTGTCAATCAGGCGCGCGCCGGGATAGCGCACCGCCAGAGTCAAAAGTATGCGATCCCGCACGCGCTCGGGCGTGAGCAGCGTCCGGGGATCCACGGCCTCGACGTAGTCAATCTCGCCCCCGCCGAGTACCTGCCTCATCGTCTCCACCAGCCGCCCGGGATCCTTCTCGCCCGCGGCCAGCGCCTCGCGCCCCGCGCACAGCGCCCGGTACAGGCGCGCGGCGTCCCGCCGGTCCTGCGACGAGAGATACACGTTGCGCGAACTCATCGCCAGCCCGTCCGGCTCGCGGATTATCGGCATCGTGCGCACGTCCACCGCCAGATTCAGGTCGCTCACCATGCGCTTTATCATCACGACCTGCTGGGCGTCCTTCTGGCCGAAGTACGCAACGTTGGGCCTGAATATGTTAAACAATTTGAGCACCACAGTCAATACGCCGCGGAAATGTTTGGGCCTGCTCCCGCCGCAGAGCCTGCTCGCCATCTCCTCCTGCCCGACGAACGTGGCGTAGCCCTCCGGGTACATCTCCCCGGGGTCGGCGGTGAACAGCAGCGCCACGCCCTCCTTCTCCAGCAGCGCCGCGTCCGCTTCGAGGTTGCGCGGGTAGTGGTCGAAATCCTCGGCCGCCCCGAACTGCGCGGGATTGACGAACACGCTGGCCGCCACGACGTCACAGTTCAGCCGCGCCGCCCGCACCAGGCTCAGGTGTCCCTCGTGCAGCGCGCCCATCGTCGGCACCAGCCCCACGATCCTGCGCGGATGCCGCAAAGCGTTCATCTCCTGAATCGCCTGCGGTATTTTGTCAACTATCAGCATTTTCGTCCAGCCTCGCCAGCATCTCGCCGGCGGTAAGTTTCAGTTTCGGATGCATCGCGTCAGGCGCGATCTCGGCCAGCGGTCGCAGCACAAAGCCCCGCTCGTGCATCCGCGCGTGCGGGATCGTCAGGCCCTCGCGCTCGACGACCTCGTCGCCATACAGCAAAATATCCATATCGACCGCCCGCGGCCCGCATCGCCGCGTAACCTCCCGCCCCATCGCGGCCTCGATTTCCTTGAGCGCCCCCAACAGTTCCTCCGGCGGCAGCGCCGTCTCGACCTCGACCACCGCATTGACGAAATCCGGCTGGGTCCCGTCGATCCGCCCGTCGGCGTCCACCGCGCGGGTAACGTATCCCGACGAGCGCTTCAGCACGCGCGCCGCGCCTCCGGCCTCCAGCCGCGCAAGCGCCGCCTCGATGTTGGCCGACTTCTCGCCGAGATTGCTCCCCAGCCCGATGTATACTCGCTCAGTCGCCATCAGTTTCCGTCGGAGTCGTTTCCCGGATAATCGGCCTGCGCGCGTTCGGGATGCCGCTTGTTGGAGATGTGCTTGAGCGTCGCCAGCGGCATGCCCAGCATCATGTAAAACAAAAATCCGCCCGCCAGCGCGTAAATCTGCACGCCGGTGATTATGACCACCAGCACCGCCATCGCAAAGGCGATGATGTACATCAGCGAGTGCTTGCTTAGCAGTACCTTGTTGACGAAATGCGGGAACGGCAGGCGGCTGACCATCAGCCCCGCCAGCACCGGCATCGCCACGACCATGATGTAGAGCAGCGACTCGCGAATCGAGTCTTCCTGCGCGTAGAGCATAACCAGCGCCACTATCATCCCCGCCGCGCCCGGTATCGGCATCCCCTCGAAATCGTCGGTGCGCTCCGAGACCGAGGCGTGCTCGTCATTGTACCGCGCCAGGCGCAATATCGCACACAGGCAGTACAGCCCGGTGACTATCCAGATCGACCGCAGCCACAGCGACTGCCCCGCGCCCGCTATCGGCGGGTGGGCGGTGTGCTGCGCCAGCATCATCACCATCAACGCCGGAGCCACTCCGAACGAAATGATGTCCGCAAGCGAATCCAGATACCCGCCGAAACGCGACGTACCGCCGACCAGACGAGCAACCATCCCGTCGAGCGCGTCGCATATCATCGCCACGAATATCATCAGCCCC
>JAUWEX010000061.1 GCA_030607235.1 Planctomycetota bacterium
GTTTCTCGAACAGCGGCTCGATCTGCGCCCAGTCGCCGAGGTCGGCATCGGCAGGAACGAAACTGCGCGGAAATTCATTTTTTTCCACCTTGATGTTAAGCATCGGTAACTCCTCGTTGCGAGATTTCACAAAAAAAATTGTCCAATATCGAAAGCGCATTATACACAACAACACCGACGGAATAAAGGTCGTGTTAATCAATAAGATTCTCTCCGAAAACAAAAAGCCCCCTGTATCAGGGGGCTTTGGTCCGTTGTGTTTCAGGGGCTTATTTGCGGAATTCCCGCCGCGCCACCACGAACAGCCCCGAAGCGCCGGCGAGCATGATGGCGATCGTGGAAGGCTCGGGGATGGGTTCGCAGTGCGTGGTGAAATAATATGCGATTTATCCGCGGCGCGATCAGACCCATCGCGCGACTCATACGTAAAACCCTGTGTAGATTGACACTGAGAGCAAGGAAAGATATGTACGCACCCGAATGCCGCTATCACAAAAAACGCCTCGCGATGACAAACTGCGCCTCGTGCGGCGCGCCGGTATGCCGCGATTGCGCGCAGCCTGCGCCAGACGGCAGGCTGTTGTGCCGGGAGTGCTGCGTCCGGCAGGGCCTGCCGCAAAAACGCGGCGGCGCGATTAACAATCTAGCGATTGTTTCGATAATATTCGCAACCATATGCGCGCTGCTTTTGTTGCTGGGACTGCCTGGCTTGAAACATCTGCTATCCCCCATCAATGCGCTCACTGCATACTGCCTGCTGTTAATCGTGTTCAACATTTTCCTGATCCGCCGCCACAAATGGGCCTACTGGGTCTGCATAGCGCACGCCGTTTTGATGCTGCTGCTTTTTGCCGCCCTGATCGTACTGATAGTATTCGCAATCGTCAACATAGCCGGCGAGGACTCCGCGCAATCGAGCTATAAAATTCTCATAGTCGCGATCTGGTTGTTTGCTATATTTCCCTTATTAAGTATGCTGCCGTTTCTTCTGGTTCCGACAATGTTAGTGCTGCCTATCATGGCTTTGTGCGTTCTCACGCGCCCGGCGGTCAGGCTGGAGTTCGGATATCTGCCGAAACAAAAAGAGGTTACAGTATAATTTCCAAATTGCCGAGAAAGTATTGCAAAGCGTCGCCGCCGGTAGTAGAATCCCCGGCCTTTCCCGAACCGAAAAATTTAATTTAGTCCAGGAGTTTTCGATGTCTTTCTTCGACAACATCGACGCGTTGATGGCCCGGCAGCGAAAGACCAACATCGACACCGACCGCGAAGAACTGATAAAACTTTCCATCGAACGAAGAGAGGCGATCCGCGCCGCCAACGGCGCGCTGGCAACCTGGACGCGGCCCGAATCCACCGGCCGCAGCCCCGCCGACACCCACATCGTGCGCCACCCCGAAAGCGAAGACAGGATCGACTGGGGGCCGATCAACCACCCGATGGAACCCGAAGTCTTCGCCATGCTCGAAGAAGAAGCGCTGGCGATGCTGGAGCAGGCCGGAGAAGTTTTCGAGACCAACCGCTACCTCGGCGCCGACGGCAAATACGCCCTGCACGTGCGCACAATAACCGCCTCGACCCTGACCGCCCTGTTTGCCTGCAACATGTTCCGCGACAAGCCCGACGACGCCCATCGGAGCGTCTTCGACGGCAAGCCCTACACCATCGTCGTCCTCCCCTACCACAAACTCGACCCGGCGAAATACCGCGGCAGACTTCGCGATATTGATACCGACATGGTCATCGCCATGGACTTCGACCGCCGTCTGACGATAATCATCGGCAACGCCTACATGGGCTCGGTCAAGAAAGCGATGTTCACAGTGATGAACTACATGCTGCCCAACGAAGACATCCTGCCGCTGCACTGCTCGGCCAACGAGGGCACAAACGGCGACATCGCCCTGTTCCTCGGGCTTTCGGGCACGGGCAAAACGACGATCTCGTCGGACCCCGACCGCTCGCTGCTCGGCGACGACGAATTCGGCTGGGGCGCCAACGGGGTGTTCAATTTCGAAAACGGCTGCTACGCCAAGTGCGTGGATCTCGACCCGCGCAAGGAAGAGCAGATTTACAACGCGATCCGCCACGGCGCAATCGTCGAAAACGCGATGATCTATCCGCAGGGCGACTTCGACTTCTTTGACAAGCGCCTGACCGAAAACTCGCGCGCGTCGTACCTGCTGACCGCCATCGACAACATCAAAGCCAGCGCCATCGGCGGCCACCCAAAGACGATCATCTTCCTGACCGCCGACGCCAACGGAGTTCTGCCGCCGGTCGCGCGACTCAACCGCGAACAGGCGATGCTGCAATTCATGATGGGCTACACCAGCAAACTGGCCGGGACCGAGACGGGCATCACCGAGCCGCAAAGCACCTTCAGCGCGTTTTTCGGCGCGCCGTTCATGTCGCTCAAGCCCGACGTATACACCGGACTGCTCGGCGAATACATGGATCGCTACGGCACCAAGGTCTACATGGTCAATACCGGCTGGTCCGGCGGGCCTTACGGCGTGGGCAAGCGGATGGACCTCAACCTGACACGGCGCATCGTATCCGCGGTACTTAACGGTGAATTGGAAGACGTGGAATACCGCACCAACGAGCGTTTCCACCTCGACGTGCCGCTCTCGTGCCCCGGCGTGGATCCGGTCGTGCTCACCCCTAAGACCACCTGGCCCGACCAAGCCGCATACGAGCCGCAGGCCGACAAACTAGCCGGCGATTTCAAAAAGGTCTTCGAGAAAAAATATCTCGGCCGCGTAGACGACGCGATCGCAGCGCAGTGCCCGGGCCGCTAGGCCGGGCAATCACGAATTATATCCCGAATTCGATACGGAAATTATTTATGGCCAAACAAAACTACTCCGCCCACCAGCAGCGGATAATCAAAAACTACTACAAGAACAAAGACGACATTCAAAACCAGAAACTCGGCGAAATTATCGCTGAGATTTATCTTGCCGAAACCGACAAGAAAAAGGCCTCGCTTTGGAAGCGTGTCGAAAAGACGCTGGCGCACCTCGAAGTCCACCCCAAGACAATCAAGTTTGTCGTGGAGAATCAGGACCTCGAAACGCTCTCCGAGATCGCCTCGGAATTGTTCTAAGATCTTCCGCTTTTTTTCACAGAGCCTTGCGCGCCGGTTGAGGATATGATACCATTTGGAAAGAAATTGAATCTCGATAGGTGGGGTTTCCGCAAAAAGGAGCAAGGTATGGCAGACAACGTAATTGACGTCAACGACGACAACTTTGAAGCGGAAGTCCTGAAATCGGATATGCCGGTTCTGGTAGATTTCTGGGCGCCGTGGTGCGGGCCCTGCCGCATGATTACGTCGATCGTCGCCGAACTCGCCGCCGACAACGCCGGCAAGGCCAAAATCTGCAAATGCAACACGGACGAAAGCATCAACGTCGCACAGAAATATCTGATCCGCTCGATCCCGACGCTGATTATTATAAAAGGCGGCGAAGTCGCCGAGCAGATCGTCGGCGCGCGTAGCAAAGAAGACCTGCAGACGTTCCTCGACAAGCACATTAACTGAAAATTTAACGTCAAAAACAAACAGGCCTCGTCCACAGGGCGGGGCCTGTTTTCATTTGCTCGTTTATCTTGCGCGGCGGCTAACCGCCGGAGCCATAGGGCATACCGGGCGTTTGCGGTTGGGGTATTGGGTTCTCCAGCCGATCAATGTGTTTGTCTGCAGGGCCGAACGCACCCTTCTCCGACGCAACCAGCAACACGATCAGCCACACGGCGATAAAAACGATCGTCGTAACCAGCGTCGCGCGCCCGACGTCTTTGCGCAATTCACCCGAAGTGGGCTTTTTGGGCGAACCAACCCGGCTTTCGTTGTTCCGAGAAGTTTTGTCCTGTGTTTTCGTGTCCATCACCACGGCCCCTTCTTCTTATTATTGTTGTTTTTTGTTATGATAATTTTTCGCTTCGCTATGTCCCAGGCGAATCTGGAGGCGTTTTCCCGGTACCATTTCTCCCATTTCGCTACCGCCTCGCGGCGCTCTTCAAAAGTCCCATCGGGCTTGAACCCGAAATTTTCGCCGGTCAACTCCTTGAGCGTCTCTATCGTGCGAGCGCGCATCTTGGCGTCACCCAGCACCAGCATCTTGATCAGCCCGAACAACAGGTAGCGCGGGTTGGGCACCTCGTCGGGCGCTATCGTCATGACGGCGGTAACGTAGGCCGTCTCGAATTTGCCGGTGGTATCAGCCGAGGCCAATTCCTTAAGCACCGCGTCGGCGGTCCCGGCCACTTCGGCGGATTTATCGAGGGTTATCGCGGCGAATTTTTCCATTAAATCGGGCACTTTGGCCTGAATATCCTCGTCCTTCGAAACGACCAGTTCGACCATCCACGGATCGCCGGCCTTCGTTCGGGTAAAACGCAGGTCCACCAACGCCGCGGCCTTCAATTGATTCGACGAAGCGCCCAGCAAGGCCACGATGTCGTCGAGTGCTTCGGCGGGTTTTTTCGTTTTCCATTCGGCAAAATCGGACATCTTTTTCGTCGCGATTTTCTTGCCGCTGGCCGCATCGTAATAAATCGCCTCTTCGCCGAACTCCAGTAACAGTATCGAGCCATAACGGCTGGCCTTCTTTAATTTGCGTCCCCGCAGAAACTCCGTTACGATGGCCTTGCCGCGTTCCACCTCGACAAAAGCGGCCCGCTTGTCGGTGAGCACGTAAACACGGTCGCCGCCGAAAATTTCGAATACGACGATCTTTTCGCCCCCCACGTAATACCGCCACTCTACCTTGCCATCGGCGGCGTTCACCCGACACAACTGATCGGCAAGCCTGATGTAGAGTTTCTCGCCGTCGAGTTTGAGTTTCTTGGGGCCTTTGGCGGCTACCGTCCAGCATATCCGGCCGTTGGCCTCGGAGAGGCAGACCACCTCGCGCTCGCCCCATGCCAACAGGTAATCGCCGATCTTCTCGACCTTGTCCGGCGGATAGCGGAGTTTGGTCTCCCAGCGAGTATTGCCGTTGGATTCGATCGCGAGAACGCTCTTGTCCTTGATAACATAGCCCACTGACGGAATTTCCTTTTCGCCGTCTTTGTCCACCGCGACGCCCACTGTGGACAAAACCAGGACCGCCAGCAACGCCAGCGCCGCCGCGCGGAATTTTTTTGTCGTATCAGCCATCGGTGCCCCCTTTGAAAAAGATGCTTAAATCGGGTCACGCAGTTATTCTTTTGCCTTGCGCGCGGCCTCTCGGCCCATCTCCAGCGCGCGCCCGGCGTCGTCGGAGCGGACGAGTTTTTTACCTGTAACTTCTACGAGCGCCTCGAAGTCGATCCCGCTGAAACAGGCCGCCGCCGCGCCGAGCATAATCAGGTTGGCGTTGGAGGTGCGGCCGAAATTGTCCTCCGAAATTTGAGACGCGGCAATCGCGATATGCTTCACATTTTTTTCGACCGCCGGTTCGACCGTCGCCGGATCGTAGAGTACTATCGCACTCTCGGCCGCGTCGACGATAGTCGCGTCGTAGCCCTTCTGCGCCATCGCCACAATGCATCGCGGGTGGTCGACTCGCGGATACGCCACCCATCCCCGCGCCGCGCACACGTCGGCGCGAACGTCCGTGCCGCGGGCCTCCGGCCCGTACGCGGCGTACGTGGTCGCGTGTTCGAGGCCCTCGGCGACGAGTGCCTGCGCCAAAAAGTTCGCCGCCAGTATAACGCCCTGGCCGCCGATGCCGCAGAATCGCACCGCTACGTCGGGATTGCTGGTTACGCTCTGCATTTTCTTACGCGTCTCCCGCCTCGGACCTGGCCTCGGAGCCGGAGCCTTTTTTGTAGTATCGCAGCAACAAGAATATCACCAGCGTAACCGTCACAACGCCAATGCTGATGAGTTGCGAGAAGGTCATGCCGCCGAGTTCACGGGCGTTGTCGCCGCGCAGGAACTCGATGCCGAACCGGAACAGCGAATACAGCCCGCACATCAGCACAAAGACCTCGCCGTTGCGATGTTTCTTCCAGAAGAACCACGACAGGAACAAAAACAGCCCGAACACCGCCAGCGAAGTGATGGGCTGGGTGGCTATTACCGGCAGCGTGTGGTCGGGATTTGCAAGGTCGGGAACTTTGGCATAAGCGGCGCTGTCCTTTGGGAACAAAACCGCAAAGTGGCTCCAGAAGCCCTCTTTGGCCACCGTCCCCCAGCAGCAACCGTTGAGGAAACAGCCTATGCGGCCGAACGCCAGCCCCAGCATAAGCGAAGGCGCGATCACGTCGGCAACTTTCCAGACGTTGTACTTCCTGCGCCACGTAATCAGCAAAACGATGATCGCGGTCGGCACCATGCCGCCGTAAAAGGTCAACCCGCCGCTGCGAAGCGCGAAATAACTCAAGTTGTACTCCTCGTGCAGCATCTTTGGGCGCATCTCGCCGGTTTCTTGGATCAGCCCCTTATCATCATCGGTTATTTTGACCGACAGCATATCACCGGTTTCAGTAAAGGCCAGGTCCCACGCGCGCGCAGTCCCCACGACCAGCACCACCGCGCACAACACAACCATCGCGAGCGTCAAAACTTTAAGCGATCCGTTTTCTTTCCTGAGTTTCAGGCCGGTGCGCGAGGCGTATTTGTAGAGCAGAATCACCGCCGCCGCCAGCCCCACGCCCACCAGCGCGCCGAGCAGCGAGAGGTTGCCGTCGAAGACGTTGAACACCTTCCAGCCGCCCGCAAAGGCTTCGTACTCCTGCGGATCGCTGGAGTAGGCGCTCTCGAAGATGTAGGCGATTCGCGCGCCGACGACGCCGCAGACGATCGCCCAGATCGCGAGG
>JAUWEX010000114.1 GCA_030607235.1 Planctomycetota bacterium
TTTTCTCCTTTTCGAAATCGACCGCCGTCAGTCCCAGCACGTTGGCCTTAATCCGGGCGTTGATGTCTTTGGAGACGAACTGCACCTTGCGCTTGCCTTCCTGCATCAGCATCCAGGCGGTGGCGATTATGCGGTTGTCGGGCAGGTTGTCGAGTTTGATCGCGGAAGCGTCGCGGCAGTCGAAACTGACGCGCACCACACCGCCGGTCTCCTCGTTGATAACGCCCTCGCTGAGGTTGCCGCGCACGCGCAGCGCATCCAGCGTGCGGATAACCTGCCGGGCGTTGCGGCCTGTCTCGTCGGTTTTTTTCTTGAAGCCGTCGAGTTCCTCGATCACGTCGAACGGGATCACCACCTCGTTGTCGGAAAAGGAACGCAGGGCGTCGGCATTGTGGAGAAGGACGTTGGTGTCAAGGACGAATATCTTAGTTTTCTTTTTGGTCATCAATCCCTCGTATTTTCGTAATTAACATTCCGGGAATTCACCTGTTTCCGGCGGGGCCTACTTCGCGGACAACTTCTTGATCTGCTCGTAGGTCATCGTGTTGATGTCCTGGCCTTCGGGCACGTTGAGCCTGGCGGCGAGGATCGCGCGAACCGCGTCGGTTACGGGTTTGGGATTGGCTGCGGCCGGATTGAGCGCCTCGACGAGTTCGGCCAATATCGCGACCTTGTTCCTGGCGATCTCGGCTTCGACGAAGGCCTTCGCCGCCTCCAACTTCGCCTTGTCCGCGGGATCAAGTTCCTTTATCCGCGCCTTGACCGCCGCAACCGCGTCCGCCAGCGCCTTCTTCGCGTCCTGCAAAATCGCCCTGGCCGCGTCGCAGGCGCTCTTGGCGTTGCTCACCGGCTTCGCCGCCGCCTCGGCGGTATCGAGCGCCGCCTCTTTGCCGATGAGATACTCATACGAACCCGCGTCGAAAATCCGTTTCACCACATCGCGCAGCGACTTCCACGCCTGCTCCTTGATCTTGGGGTTGGCGCTGTTGAGCAGTTCCGAGGCCAGCAGGTACTCCGCCGCCTCGCGCCCGCCGACCGAACCCAGCGTGCTCAGCGCGGTCTCGCACAACGTGCTGTCGTTGGGGCCGACCTTTTCTTCGGAGTCGATGACCTTCGGATTTTTCAGCGCGGTTATGATATTGTCGGCGGTCGAGCCGTTCTTCAGTTTCGCAAACGCCTTCAGCACGCCCTCGCGGATGTCGCGCACCGTCCGGGCGACGTCTTCGGGTTTGGCGTCCTTGTCGAACCCCCACTCCACCGTCTCTTCGAGCCTGCTCGCCAGAAGACCCGAAACCCCGGCGAATTTCCGCTCCCCGACCGTGATCTCGCCCTCGTAACCCACATACGCCAGCGGCACCGCAATCTTGTCGGCGACCTTGAGGTCCAACACGAAAGTCCTCGCCAGTATCGCCGCTATCTCGGCCTTGTTCTTGTCCGACAACTTCAGCCTGCCGTTGGTCTCCAGCACCGGCACCATCGTAAACGCGATTCGCTTGCGCAACTCCACGTCGGCGTCCTCGTTCGACGGCGCCTCGTCGAACTTCAACAGCCTCACCAGCACCATCAGCCCGTCGACGTGCTTGAGACCCGCACCCAGGATATCCACCGCAAGCCCGCGCCGCAAGTAACTCGCCGAACACGCGGTCTGCTCCATCGCCGACACGAGTTCGGCCCGCAGTTCGGGCGCCATCTTCGCGGCATCGACCGCGCCGACGGAAAGTTTGAGCGCCTTGAGGGCGCGGTCCTTTATCTGGTCGGATTCCGCCGGATTGCGATAACACGCCAGCAGCGGCGCGATGCTCGACGCGCTGTGCGGTATGCCGGGCTTTTCGCTGGTGAAATAATTGAGCACCGCGTCGCGGATCTTTTCGTCGTCGGAGGCCAGCAGCGCCTCGAGATGCGGTGCGATCTGGTCGTATTCTGCGGCTTTGAGCGGATTTTTGATTATCGCGTCGACCACGTGCCTTATCACTTCGGCATAGCGCACACCGTAGCGGTCGTGCGGCGTGATGAGACTGCCGGCGGGCTTCCTTAAGACCTTCATCACGGTGTTCAGCGCGGTGTCGGGCGTTACCGTCTTGAGGTCTGCGATCATCTCATCGGCCCTGTCCTTCTGGAGCGCGAGGACGAACTCCTCCTGCCATTTCGCGCGGGACTTGTCCTTGTTTTTCGCCCACCACTTCTCCCACTCCGCCCTGTTGACGCCGAAGTCGTAGAACGTGATGCGGCGCAGCGACTGCGCGGCCTTTTTGCGAACGGACATCGAATCCGAGTCGAGCAGATCTATCAGCGTCGGCACGGCCTGCTTGTCGCCTATCTCGCCGAGCGCGCGGATGATTTCCACGACCGCGCCCTCGCTCAGACCGCCCGTCCCAAGCGCCTCTATCAAAGCCTGACACGCTTCCTTGCGGCCCGATTCGGCGATGATGTGCGCGGCGTGCGCACGAATTTTCTCGGGACGTTTTTCGTTGTGCAGCGCCTTGACCAGCGCCGAGTAGATGTTGTCGGATTTGCGCGCGGATGCGGTAGTGAGCGCCTTTTCCGCCTGCGCGCTGATCGCCTGGTCATTGTCGCCGAGGCGGTTGATGACGTAGGGAACGAGGTCGGCGGGTATGCCGATCTCATCCTTGTAGGTCAGCGCGTTCAAAACGGCGATGACGATGTTGGACGTCGGCTCGGGATTGTTGCCGTAGTCCAGCGCGGCCTTGAGTGCGCTGAGCGCCTCGGGGTATTTCGCCGCGCAGTCCAGCAACGACCCCGCCGCGAATTCTCTCTGTTTTTCGGCGACCTCGGTGGTTTCGGGATTGTTGAGTTTGGCGATGTTGGACTGGATTTTTTCCCTGTCGGACTTGATGTCCTGTGCGAGGCCCGGACGGGCATACGCCAGTACGGCCGCCAAAGCCGCGGCCAGCATGATCGTTGTCAGTTTTGCCTTGCCTGTCATGACCCCTCACTGGTAGCCAAGCGGATCGATTTTACCGCCTTATACTTCGGCTTTATCGACAAAAATCCGCTGTCAAATTCAATCCTCGCCCTTCGCCCCGCAACTGCCGCCCGCCGGACAATTCCGGCACGCGGCGCCGGAGCGTTTGCGCTTGTAGTCGGTCTCGTAAAAGCCGCTGCCCTTGAAGATAATCCCCGTGCCGTTGCTTATCAGGCGCTTGACTTTGCGCTTGCTGCACTTCGGGCAGGTCTTTATCGGCTTGTCGGAAAATTTCTGCGTCGCCTCGAACTTGTGTCCACACGCTTCGCATTCGTACTCGTACGTCGGCATTCTGTTCTGCTCCGTTATTTTATTCCGTTGATTTTCTGAATCGTCGCGTCGCCCGCGCATCACGGCTTCTTCGATATCACGACCTTCGCCGGCCTCACGACCAGCCCCTTGTAAACGTAGCCCTTCTCCACCACCACAACCACCGAATCGTCGGGCTTGTCGGGATCGGTCATGACCGAAACCGCCTCGTGAAAATTCGGGTCGAACGGCTTGCCTTCCGCCTCGATGTGCTTGATCCCGCCGTCTTCGAGCGCCTTGTAAAGATGCTGCTCGATCATCGCGATGCCCTTGTAGAAGGACTTGAATTTCTTGTGATCCGACGCCGCGCTCTCCAGCGCCCGGTCGAAATTGTCCAGCGCCGGCAGCAACAGCCTCGCGAGATTTATCACCGAGGCGTTGCCTGCGTTTTCCAGGTCGCGCTGCGTGCGCCTGCGGTAGTTCTCCAACTCCGCCCGCGCGCGCAGAAACTTGTCCTTGATTACCGCGTGCTCGGCGGCGGTCGACGCGAGACCGCGAATCTCCTCGTCGGTCAGTTCGCTTACGTCGACCTCCTCGGCGGATGCATCGGCCGCGACCTCGTCGATGTGATTGTCCCGCTCACCTGAAGTTACGGACGGCTCGGCATTTTCGTTTGTTTTTTCTTCGCCGGTTTCTTCCGGTTCAATGTCTGGTTTTTCGCACATCATCTTTGTTCAAAAAGATTTTTGAATTTTGAAAGCAAACCGCGCCTTCGCGGCGCCACCTTGACGTCCTCGGTCTCGGCCAACTCCCGCAGAAGCCGCTCCTGTTTTTCGCTGAGTTTTTTCGGCACTTCCACGAACATCCGCACCAACTGGTCGCCGCGTTTCAGGCCGTGCAGCGGCGGCAGGCCCTTGCCGCGAATTTTCAGCACGTCGCCGGTCTGCGTCCCGCGCGGGATTACCAGCGTCTCCTCGCCGTCCAGCGTCGGTATCGTTACCTCGGTGCCGAGCGCGGCCTGACAAATCGTTATCGGCAGATCGCAACTGACGTGGTCGCCGATTCGGTCGAATATCACATGCTCACGCACGTTGACGTGAACGTACAAATCGCCCTGCCGCCCGCCTTCGAGGCTCGGCTCGCCTTCGCCGACGACCTTGAGCCGCGTGCCGTTCTCGATGCCCTGCGGTATCTTGACGAGTATCTCGCGCCTGACTTCGACCAGCCCCGTGCCGCGACACATGGGGCACTTGTGTTTGATGACGCTGCCCGTGCCGCCGCAGGTCGGACAGGTACTCTGCATCTGGAAAAAACCCTGCGTGTGTATGACCTGGCCGTGGCCGCCGCACGTGGCGCACGTCCTGGGCTTGCTGCCTTTGGCCGCGCCGGTTCCCCGGCACTCGCCGCAGATGTCCGGCCGCTCGATCTTGACCTTCCTGTCCACGCCCTCGAGGACTTCTTCGAGTTTGATGTCGATCTCCATGTGCAGGCTGCGGCCTTTGGCCGGGCCGCGCCGCGCGCTCCGGCCGCCGAACAGCCCGCCGAATATGTCGCCGAAGGCCGAAAATATGTCGTCCATCGACGTGAAACCGTGGTGCTGCCCGCGCAGGCCGGCCTCGCCGTACCTGTCGTAGCGCTGGCGCTTGTCGGGGTCGCTGAGCACCTCGTAGGCCTCGGCGGACTCCTTGAATTTCCTTTCCGCCTCGGCGTTGCCGGGATTGCGGTCGGGATGGTATTGCATCGCCAGTTTGCGATACGCCTTTTTTATCTCGCCCGAAGACGCGTTTTTGGAAACACCAAGCGTGTGGTAATAATCCTTGTCTGCCATTATGCTCAATTATTCATTCCGGTTTATTGACTCTGATGAAGTATTCCCTGTTGCCCGAATCGCCCAACAGCGGCGAATCGCAGGCCCCGTCCACCTTGATCCCTATCGCCTCGATATCGGCGATGACTCGCCGCAAA
>JAUWEX010000401.1 GCA_030607235.1 Planctomycetota bacterium
GCAATAATCGGCCGTAGGTCGCGCGTGGCGTCGGGGTAAAGAGAATCTCGTCGACGTATTCGCGGCCGATTTCGATCTCGCCCATAAGGGGCGTGGCCAGTTTGATTTTTTTGTCCCCAATCGCTTCGAGCGTGCCGACGACGAGGTCGAAATTCGCCAGGTAGACCCGCGCGTACCAGCCCGCGGCCTCGGCGGGGCGGGTTTTGGCGGCGGGCATGACCAGCCCGCAGACCTGCGCCAGCGGCAGGACGCGGGTTTCGCCGCCGTCTTTGTATTTGAATTCCGTTACGCAGCCGCCCTCTTCGGCGGGCGCGGGCGGGAGCAGTTCGCCGCGGGCGTAGTCGCCGTTTTTGAGCGCGAACAGACAGCCGGGGCCGTCGTTGCGCAGGCCGGAGATGTCGGCGAAGTAGTTCGTCGTTACGTGGGCAACGGCGCTCATCGGGACCTCGAAGCGGCCGAGGCAGTCGTTTTTGAGGGTGAATTTCGCGCCGTCGCAGGCCACGATGCGCCCGGTAATTCGGGTATCGTCGGTCAGGCGAAAGACAAACTCGCGACGGACGGTGTCGGGGGCGGGCCGCGTGTCGGTATCGAAACGCAGCGCCTTGATTTCGGTGATGCTGAATTTGAGGCGTTCGCCGGAGTCGGGCATCACGAGCACGACACTGCCGTCTTCGTCGAGTTTGCCGACTACGCCGACGAAGGTGCGCCCGTCGCACAGGGTTATCCTGTCGCGGGCGGGCACGTCCCGCGCGCCGAGGGGGGCCGAGGCCGCCGCCGGCAACAGGCACAAAGCCACTATGAAAAATGCCACACGCATTCGGGAATTCTCCGCAATCAATGGTGTCTCCATATTATTAAACGCGAAATCAGCCACACAGTTTGCCGGAAAATTTGCTCTGCGTCAACCCAAACCCCGCGTTGTCCCCGCGCCTGTCCGCGCAGAGGCCGCCAACAACACAGCAAGATTACAAGTTTCGCCAGTGTGTGGAAGCGAAGCGCTTCTGCCGCCGAAGGGCGACAGACAGCGAGCGGGTATTGCAATGAGTGCCTCCTTCCCTATTGCCTCCAGGCGTTGCCTGGCCGTTTGACTTCCCGCGGGAACGGTGTATACTGTTGAGTTATCTGTGGCTCGATTACCGCTAAATGGAGGACGACACATGCCCGCAAGACACATAAAACGCACTTCCGGCTCGACCGCGCGCGGCAGCGGTTCGAGCGGTCTGGGTATGCTGCTGGCGGCGCTGGTCTGTATAGGCCTGGGCGTGGGCATCGGCTACCTCGCCTTCTCCGGCCCCAAAAAACTCGACGCCGACCAAGAACAGGTCAGCAAGGAGGAAATGAAGAAGTTCGGCAATAAAAGATACAAGGAGGGTGTGAACAAAGGACTCGAAATAGAAAGAGAAAAAAGCGATAAGCGGGTAAAGGAGGCCGTAGACAAGGAGTTGGCAAGACAGGCCCTGCAACACAGAAAAGATAAACAAGAGTTGCGCAAACGGATCGAAGAAGCAGGCAAAGACGCCGAGAAGGAACTGCAAAAGGTGCATGAGGCGGAAACAGCCAAATTCAAAGAGGCGCACGCGATCGAAATCGCCGATCTTAAAACCGAAATCGAGGAAATCCTCAACGCCTCGCCGGAGCCGATGGTGCTGGTGCTGCCAAACGGCGTTATGGCGGTGCTCAACCCCAGCGCCAAGCAGGAGATTTCCGAGATCAAGATATCG
>JAUWEX010000156.1 GCA_030607235.1 Planctomycetota bacterium
GTGGCGACGGAGGGCGTAACGTATATCGTGGGGCGGTCGAATTCGCTGTGTACGTTTTTTATCCTCGCGGCGCTGCTGGTGTTTTTGCGGGCGCGCAGGCTCCAGGAGCGCGAGATCGACGAAGACGGCCGGGCGAAAAGGAAATCCGTCTCGTGGATGCTGATGCTGCTGCCGACGATTTACCTCGTTTACAAGTTGCTGGGGCTGGCGGGCGTGCCTGCGGCGTACGGCTTGATCGCGGGGGAGGTGCTGCTTGTGGGCTGGATTTTCTGGTTAGGTTATTCGCTTCTCATCAACAAAGGCAACCTCCAGATGAGACCCGACCTGCTGATGCTGGCGGCGTGGCTGCTGTTCATAATGGCGGTGTTTACCAAGCAACTCTCGGCGGCGTTCCCGTTGCTGGCGCTGATGTTGGACGGGCTGGTGCTCAGCGGCGGGACGCGGGGGTATTTGCGCAGGCGATTGAAATACCACGTCGCGACGCTCGGCTCGCTGTGCGTGCTGGGTGTGCTGTACATAATCATCATGGCGTCGATGCCGCCGGAGATGCAGACGAAGGAGGGGCGGGAACTGGATCCGGCTTACCTCGCCACGCAAGTCTCCGGCCCGGTGATGATGGGATATTTCGAGCAATTCCTGGTTCCGGCGAATCTCAATTTCGATTCGCCCCTGCCGGTGATGACCGCCGAAGAGGCCTCGCGGCCCGGCAACATCCTGACGCCGTACCTGCTGGCGCTGGCGCTGATTTTCGCGTTTACGCTGTGGATCATGCGGCGGGCGCGGTTGTTCGCCGCGGGGATATTCTGGTATTTCATCTGCCTGGTGCCGTCGTCGAGCATAATAAGGCTGAGCGACGCGATGGACGAGGGGCGGATATACCTGCCGATAATCGGGCTGTGCTGGGCGGTCGCGGCGGCGACGGCGGCGGCGTACAGGCGGTGCGGTCCGGCGCTCCTGCGTCCGGCGATCGTCCTGCCGCTGATTGCGATAATCGTCCTTAACGGCGTCAACACGCGGCAGCGCAACGAGATCTACGTTTCGCCTTCGCTGCTGTGGCAGGATACGATAGCCAAGTCGCCGGACAACTCGCGCGCCTACGAGGGGCTGGGGTACGTGTTTATGAACCTCAACGACACGCAGCGGCGCATCATACACCACTCGGCGAAACTGCGCGGCGTGAGCAAGTACCTCGACGACGAGCGATTGAGTCTCGACGAAGAAATACAGGCAATCCACGGCGACGTAAAAAAACGCCGGCAGGAGGCGCTGGAAATGGTGCTCGACGAACAGCGGAGGAATTTGAACGCGGCGCTGATGCTGTTCCGGGCGATTCGCGATTTCGGCGAGGGCGACATCCCGCTCACCACCCCCGACGGCGGGATGCCCGGGCAACTGTATACGTCGAAAACGCACCACAATTTGAACATGGGCGTGGTGTACGCGATGCGCACCAGTACGCTGGAAAAGATTTACTACCTGTACGGAGAGATCGGCAGCCGTTCCGAGAAGCGCAGCGCGCTGCGGGATCAGATGCTGGTAACGCGGTTCGCGGCTCTGGGGGTCCTCCACGAAGCCAGCACTATTACCGACCCGCGGCTGCCGAAGCCGCTGAACAATTACGCGAGTCTATGCCTGGCAATGTCGGGGTATTGCAGGCAAGAAGGCTTGATAGCCCAATACGAGTATTTCGCCAACGAGACGCAGAGGGCGGCCTTTATCATGTTGGCGCACAATCCGGCGTACCACCCCGCGATGCCGCTGCTACTGCAAAGTTCGCTAGGACTCGCGGAGTTCTATTCGAGGAGTGGCCACATCAACAAATACCGACAACTCGACTGCTACGAGAAGATATTCAGGGCGCTGCTGCGGATGGAACAGGCCTCCGGGCGGCAGCCGCACCCGAACGTACTGGCTATGGCGAAAGACAGAATCGAAAAACTCAAAGAGGGAATCGGCACAGGGAAATGACGCGCCCGGTGCGGCGGAACGCGTTGACAGTCGCGCGTGGCGGTGATAGAATCGTTTGACACTCCGCACAAGCCGAAAGGACAGGCAATGAAAGTATCACTCGTGATAGAATCGGGTTCGGGCAAGGGCGAAGTGATAGCCCTGCGCAAAGCTCAGATAATCTTCGGCAAGAGCGCCGACACCGATGTGCGCATCCCCTCCAGCATCGTTTCGCGCCGGCATTGCAGTCTGGAGATCACCGACAGCGCGGTCGTCCTGCGGGACCTGGGCAGCAAAAACGGCACTTTTCTCAACGGCAAAAAAATCAGCGACGCGGTCGAGGTTTCGTCGGGCGATCTTATCAAGATAGGCCAGACGACCTTCAAAGCGATTGTCGAAACCGCCCCGGAGGCGGAGATCGATAAGGTGATGGACGAGGAGATACTGGAAGACGACAGGCCGGCGGCGCAACTGGCGCACGACCTGACCACCGACGAGCGGGCCTACGCCGAAGAAATCGAAAAGATAAAACACCATCACCGGCCCGACGACGAAAGCGGAGAAAAAAACGAAGAAGGCGACAACGAAAAGGACGAGATTCCCGTCGCCGAAGCAATCGAAGAAGAGCCTGCGGAACAAGCCGTAGCGGCGGAACTCGTGGAAGAGGATGAAGGGGATGAGGTCGAATTCAACTCGGGCTTTTTCCTCAACATAGCCGAGTGCCTGGTTTCGGCGCGGGAGGCGTTCCTGGAGCACTACCGGGGATCGTCGCAACGCGCGCGAAACATATTGAAATCGCTGGTTCGCATCCTGGGGCTGAACAGCGACGAGGCGTTTCTGCTCGACATCGCGGGGCTGCTTTACGCGGCGGGCAAACTGTTGCTGCCGCGCGCCCTGCTCAACAAGACCGACCCGCTGACGCCCGAAGAGACGCGGATCCTGCACAAGTATCCCGAGGCGGCGGTGTCGTTTTTCAGGGACGCGCACCTGCCCGGCAAGGTCGTCAACGCGATCCTGTCGCACCGCGAACGATACGACGGCACGGGCTATCCAAAGGGCCTGCGCGGCGAGGAGATACCGAAACTGGCGCGGGTGCTGTCGATAGCCGACGCTCTCTCGGCGATGACGAGTTCGCGGCCGTACCGCACGTCTTTGAGCGCATCGCAGGCCATCGACGAAATCGAAAAAGGCGCCGGAACGCAGTTCGACCCGAAAATGGCCCGCAAGATCGCCGACTACTTCAGGCTTAACATGAACGAGTTGCGTAACGCAGCCGTGAGTAACGAATAAGGAGCCGGCGTGCCGCAGAAATCCTCTCACAAGAGATACCTCCTTAACGTGTCCGGCGGCGACATCGCGCACCGATTCACCGACGTAGTCGTGCTGGGCAGCGGCGCGGCGGGGCTGCGGGCCGCGATCGAATCCGCCTTAGGCGGACTCAACGTCATCGTGGTCTCCAAGCAGGCGCCCGAAGAAACCAACACCTACTACGCGCAGGGCGGCGTGGCGGCGGTGCTCAGCAAGAACGACTCGGTGGACGAACACATCCGCGACACGCTCAAGGCCGGTTGCGAGCTGTGCAACAAAGAAGCGGTCAGGACGATAGTTTCCGAAGGCCCGGAGTGCATCAGGGAACTGACCGAGTGGGGCGCGGCGTTCGACATGGACGGCGACGATCTTGCGTTCACGCGCGAGGGCGGCCACCGGCGCGCGCGCATCATCCACGCGCACGGCGACGCGACGGGCAACGAGATTATGGACGCCCTGCTCAAGAAGGCGCGGAGTTTCGACAACATCCTGTGGTTTGAGAACACGTTCGCCATCGACCTGCTGACCGAAGCCGAGACCTGCCGGGGCGTTTTGATAAGCGACGGCAGCGAACTTTCGGCGGTGTGGGCCAAGCAGGTGATTATGACCACGGGCGGCTGCGGCAGGCTGTACCGCGAAACGACCAATCCCGAAATCGCCACCGGCGACGGGCTGAGCATGGCCTGGCGGGCGGGCGCGACGCTGGCGAACATGGAGATGGTGCAGTTCCACCCGACGACGCTGTACGTGGCGGGGGCGACGCGCGCGCTGATCTCGGAGGCGGTCCGCGGCGAAGGCGGCACGCTGACGATCAAAGACGGCCACGCCTTTATGAAGGAGTACGATCCGGCGGGCGACCTGGCGCCGCGCGACATCGTAAGCCGCGCGATACTCAAGGAAATAAAGCGCACCGGCGAGACCAACGTATATCTGGACCTCTCGGCGATCGACGCGGACAAACTCAAAAAGCGCTTCCCCAACATCAGGAAACTCTGCGCGGGATTCGACATCGACATCACGTGCGACCCGATCCCCGTCCGGCCCAGCGCGCACTACATGATAGGCGGCATCAAGACCGACCTCGACGGGCGGACGTCTGTGCGCAACCTGCTGGTGGCGGGCGAAGTCGCCTCGACGGGCTTTCACGGCGCAAACCGGCTGGGGGCGAACTCGC
>JAUWEX010000310.1 GCA_030607235.1 Planctomycetota bacterium
AACTTTTTGGGTTTCTTTAGGCCGTTAATCAGTGCTGGTCGAAGTTGCTTATGATTCATCTTGCATTCTTGCCTGGTCATAGAAGCGCCTCTGTTTGCATTCGCCATTGTTACTATCTTTTGCGAAGATGAGTCTCTAAATTATTTACATCTGTTTATTATACTGCTAGATACGCTTGAATCAATGTGATATTGCAAATATTTTTTATTGGATATGAAGTTTCATCTATTTCCGGCCCATATATTGTGGTTTTTTCGGAAAATATTATAAAACTATTTGACATATCGTGTGTCTGCGCTTAAAATTCATCAGATTTGTGTGTGCAGAGAGGGGATTGCCATAAGGCAGTCTGCACGCTTTCGGCAGAGTTGCGCCGCGAGTTCGTCAACCTTTCCGCACCTTCCTACGCCAAGACAAGAAACGGCAATATTCAGGAGGGCGCCATGTCCGTTCCGGCCATAATCAATGCTGTGTCGTTTCCCGCAGCAAATCCGTCCCCGGTCCTGCTCAAGGCTGAAGGTACGTTTGAATATTTCCTGATAGGCGTGGCTATATTTGCCTTTATCCTTGTCGTACTCAGCGCGACCAACCTCATCCTCGAGCAGCGGCGAAAGCGCGCCAGAAAACTTCGCATACTCACCCCCGGCATTACCGGCAAAAAAGGCGGCCGCCCCGTCGCGGTACGCTCGGAACTTTTCAAGGAATACCTCCGGCCCGTGCCGGTAACCAACATCGAGGCGCACCACCTCGGAATTCCGGTGTACGATTCGTACTACATGCCGCGCGTAGCGGAAGAAGAAAAAATTATCGACGTTCTCAACTCCGGCTCGTCGGTGGTACTCTCAGGCAAGAGCGGCGTCGGCAAGAGCCGCACGATCTTCGAGATACTCAGCCGCCACGACGAGTTCAAGAGTTTCACGCTCCTGCGGCCCGTGGGACCGATCACCGAGCCGAATCTCAGCGAGATGTACATACCGGGCAACAAGTATATTCTCCTGCTCGACGAACTCGACCTCTTTACCGACATGACCGGCGCGGTCAAGCATATGCTCGAAGTCATCCGCGAAGCGTCGGTGCAGTTGTTCGTCTTTGCCACCGTGCGGAAAAATTCCGAGAGCGACCTCAAATACGTCGAGGCCGTTTCGCGCCCGGACCTCTGGGAGGGCTTCAAAGAGATCGAACTGCCGACCTTTACCGTGCAGGAAATCGCCGAGATCATCGAGACCTGCGAGACCGATATCAAGCAAAACGAATTCGTCGACGACACGCCGCTGACGGCGCTGCTTTCGTTCGAGGCGCTCAAGGCCGAATACAAATCCCTCGGCGACCTCGACCGGCCCGAAGGTCTGCGCACGATCCTGCAGGCGCTCAAGACCCTGCGGATGCTCGGCCAGACACCCGATATCGTGTCCGTCAAAAAACTCTGTAACGCCACGGTCGAACAAACCCAGGCCATCGACGAGGAAATCGCACAGTTGGCCGAGAGCGGGTTCTTTGAGGTCGTCGACAAGCACATCATCTGCCACGAGCGCGTCCTCGACGAAATCCTCGGCGCGGACCTGCCGCTCGAAGAGAACACCCTCAAACAACTCATCGCCGACGGCAAGCCGATGCGGCTGTGGTGGGCCGGCTCGGCGCTGTACAAGAACGAGAAATACTACAAGAGTCTGCGCTGCTTCGAAGAAATCCAGAACAATTACTGGACCGGGGAGCACGTGGAGGCCTATCTGAACAGCCTGCGCGCCAAACTCAACATCACCGTCGAGGAAGAGGTCGAAGCGCCCGTCGCGCCCGACGACGGCCGGCCTGCGACGGAAGCTGAGGCCTCCGAGCCGCTGATGGGCGAGAAAGAGGACGAAAAGAAATCGGCGGACAAGGCGCTCGAAATCTCGGACGACGAGAGCCCCGGCGACCGGATCAAGGTCGCTCCGGTCGATGAAGAGGCGCTCGAAGATGAGCCGCCGCGTGAACGCCGCCGCGCCCGGATCGAACTCCAGCGCGACAAGGAGACTGTCAGTTTCATCGAAAACTGGCGCAAGGAAATCAACCACCAGATCGAAACGCGCAATTACAGCGGCGCGATACAGAACCTGCACCGCCTTCTGTCGGCGGACTACAACGACGCCGAGACGCACTTGGCGCTCGGATTTGTCTACGCGCGGATTAACAACGCGCAGCGCGCCGATTACCACCTGCGCAAGGGCGTTTACCTCGACAAGACAAGCCCCGTGGCGCATTCCAAGTACGCGTACTTCCTGGAGACCGTCGGCAAGAAAAACCCAGCGCTCAAAGAGTACATCAACGCCGGAAAGCACGAGGTCAAAAACGGCGCCCTGCGGCTAGAAACATTCGGCAACTGCAACCAACACACCCGTAACGTCC
>JAUWEX010000307.1 GCA_030607235.1 Planctomycetota bacterium
GATCGTGGGGGCGACCTTCTCTATCGCCTCGCTCCTCGGCAGGAGGGCGGTTTGGGCGGTGCTTTGCGCCGGAGGCACCCTCGCCGCCGCGTTGACCAGGGCGAGATGGCTGGCGGAGATCGAGCGCTTTATCCCGCGTATGAACGAGTACCTGGCGGTGGGCGATGTCGAGCCGAAACTCTCGGTCTGGACCGTGGCGGTGGTCGCGGCGGCGGTAGCCGTGTTGTACGGCGGTGTGGCGTGGTGCCTGCGTATCGCAATGAAAAAGAAAGCCGCTCCGGCTTTGGATGTGAATACATAAACGTAACCGGTTAACGTTAGCAATCCATGAGTGGAGGCAGTCGAATAATGGACTTTAATTTAACGGAAGAACAACAGGCGATTATGGAGACCGCGCGTGATTTCGCGGACAAGGAAATCAAGCCGGTCGCGGCGGAATACGACCAGAAGGAGGAGTTTCCCTGGCCGATAGTGAGGAAACTCTCCGAACTGGGATTCATGGGCATGATAATTCCGGCGAAGTACGGCGGCAGCGAGGTCGGCAACGTCGCACTGGCGGTGTCGCTCATGGAGATCAGCCGCGTGTGCGCGTCGACCGGCGTAACGATCTCGGTGCACAACTCGCTGCTGGTCAATCCGCTGCTGAAATTCGGCAGCGAAAAACAGAAGCAGAAGTACCTGCCCAAACTCGCCAGCGGCGAATGGATCGGGGCTTACGGCCTGACCGAATCCAGCGCAGGCTCCGACGCGGCCAACCAGAAAACCACGGCCGTCAAAAAAGGCGACCGCTACATCATCAACGGCCAGAAGGTGTGGATCACCAATGCCGGTGTCGCCGACGTAATCATCGGCTTCGCGGTAACCGACAAGGAAGGCCGCAAGGGCAACAACATCTCGGCCTTCCTCATTGAGAAGGATTTCCCCGGCTTCAGCGTCGGCACGCACGAAAAGAAACTCGGCATCCGCGCCTCCGACACCGCCGAACTTTCGTTCGAGGACATGGAAGTGCCCGAGGAAAATCTGCTGGGCGAATTCAACCAGGGCTTCAAGATCGCGATGGACACGCTCGACGGCGGCCGCATCGGCATAGCCTCGCAGGCCACCGGCATCTTGATGGGCTGCCTCGAAGAATCGGCGCGCTACGCCAAAGAACGCAAGCAGTTCGGCAAGCCCATCGGCGCGTTCGAGCCGATCCAGTGGAAGATAGCCGAGATGGCGATGGAGAAGGACGCCTCGCGCCTGCTGACGCTTCGCGCCGCGCACCTGAAGGACATCGGCGTAAAACACTCGCAGGAAGCGGCGATGGCCAAACTGTTCTCCTCGCGCGCCGCGAACAAGGCGGCGTGGAACGCGGTGCAGATCTTCGGCGGCTACGGCTACACCAAGGACTACCCGGTGGAGCGTTTCTATCGCGACGCCAAGATCACCGAGATTTACGAAGGCACCAGCGAGATACAGCATATAGTGATATCGCGCCCGTACCTTCGGGACTGACAACCTGACCGGCATCCGAAATAAAGAAGCATAATGAAAAAAATCAGCGAAATCGCGCAGCGACTGCTCGCCGGCGAAGAACCCGCTCTGGCGCGGGCGATTTCGATAGTCGAAAACCAGGCCGAGGCAGCCGATGCCCTGATGGAGGCTGTCTTTCACCAGACCGGCCACGCGCCCCGCATCGGCATAACCGGCCCGCCCGGCGCGGGCAAGAGCACGCTGGTAGCGGGGCTTACGCGGCACATGCGCCAAAGCGACGCGAGCGTCGGCATCATCGCCGTCGACCCGACGAGTCCTTTCACGGGCGGCGCGCTGCTGGGCGACCGAATACGCATGGTGGAGAGTTTCACCGATCCGGGCGTTTTCATCCGCTCGATGGCCAGCCGCGGCGGGATGGGCGGACTGGCGCGGGCGACGCACGACGCGGTGGACGTGATAGATGCGGCGGGCAAGGATTTCGTGCTCATCGAGACGGTCGGCGTAGGCCAGGAGGAACTCGACATCGTCAACATCGCCGACACGACGGTGGTGGTGCTCTACCCCGAGGCGGGCGACGGCGTTCAGGCGATGAAGGCGGGGCTGATGGAGATCGCGGATATCTTCGTGGTCAATAAGGCCGACCGCGACGGCGCGGACAAACTCGCCGACGAGATAGCCACTAAAGGAAGCGATGAGCAATCTCGGCGTATAACCCAAAATGCTCTCGTAAGCCTCTTGCCCCTCCCAGAAAGGGGCGGGGGGCAGAACCTGCCCTATCCAGGCAAAGATGACAAAGATAAGGTTGCAAAAGAAGCCAAGCCAGATGACCTTCCTTGCCCAGCGATAACCATAGACCTCGGTTAGAATATCACCGAAAATGTAACTCAGGGGGAAAATAACTATAGCAGCGGGAAGAACAATGGGACCCAGACTT
>JAUWEX010000149.1 GCA_030607235.1 Planctomycetota bacterium
TCATCTCCGCCTTTTTCCCGGCGAAGTCTATACGCAGTGTGTATTCGTTCCCTTCTTCAACGATGATGAAATCCAGCGAGCCTTGCGATTTTCGCGGCACGACGGCCACGTCAAGCATCACGTCTCCTACGGGATTAAGTATCCCCCGTAAGGCGTTTTTCAGATCCTCGTTGTATCTTCTCTCCGGCCAGGCCTTTTCCGGCGAAGTGTCGACTATGCTTTTTTTCAATTTCAGCCCGACGGTTTTGCCTTCGGCGTCGACAACGGCCGTCTCCGATTGCCGGATTACCTTACCGCCTACGACATCCCACACTACCATATCCGGCAGACCCCGCACGGCTTCGAACCACAGCGTATCACCGGTTGTGCCGTGTTTGTAAGGAATCTCGCCCTTGAGTTCGTCGTTGGCGATGTAAATGTCGCCGTGCCTGATTTCGATTGAGTCGCCCGCGATGCCGACCATGCGCTTGATAAAGATAGTGTGCTGGATGTAGTTACCGTCATGGCCGCAGTGCTCGCCGACAGGGCTTTTGAAGACCGCGATATCCCAGCGGTTTACCGGATGCCAGCGATAATACATTCTGTCGGCGATCAGGCGGTCGCCGTAGATTCCGGGCTTGCCCAGCAGCGTCGGATCCATCGACGGCGAGGGGATGTTGTAGGTCGCGGCGGTGAACTGCGTAACGACGAGAACGAAAATCACCGCGACGATTATCGAATCGGCGTTGTCGACAAAGCGCCGAAACGGGCCGTGCACGGGCTTCGCCGGTTTTTTGCCTTCCGGCTTTTTCGCAGCCTGAACCGGTGATTTTTCTTTGTTTTTCGCCATCGCTACTTTTTGTTTTGATCCTCGCGGCCTGCGTTAAGGACCGACATAAACGCCGACTGTGGTATTTCGACGTTCCCGACCCGTTTCATTCGCTTCTTGCCGGCCTTCTGTTTTTCGAGGAGTTTTCTCTTGCGGCTTACGTCGCCGCCGTAACATTTCGCCAGGACGTTTTTGCGCAACGGGCTGATGTTTTCGCGCGCGATAACCTTGCTGCCTGTGGCGGCCTGCAGCGGCACCTGAAACAGATGGCGCGGAATTTCTTTTTTGAGTTTCGAGATAATCGCGCGGCCCTTGCGCTCGGAGTCGTCGATATGGGTAATCTGCGAGAGCGCATCGACCGCAATACCGCCCACCAGAATATCGAGTTTGACGAGGCGCTCGGGCCGGTAGCCAGTAATCTCGTAATCCATCGTGCCGTAGCCGCGCGTGCCGGATTTCAGATTATCGTAAAAATCGAAAATTATCTCCGATAGCGGCATATCGTACATCAGCAAGACGCGCTGCGGACCGAGGTACTCGATTGAAATATACTTACCGTGCCGCTCGTCGGCGAGGCTCATTATGTTGCCGATGAACTCCGCCGGGACAATCAGACTGACCTTCGCAAAAGGCTCGCGGAATTCCCTTATTTTATGCGGCTCCGGCAGGTCCGACGGCCGCTCGATGCGAAGCACCTCGTTCTCGTCGGTCAGAATCTCGTAGGTTACGTTGGGCGCGGTCTGCACGATGTCGATGTTGCTCTCGCGTTCGAGCCGCTCCTGCACGATCTCCATGTGAAGCAGACCGAGGAATCCGCAACGAAAACCAAAGCCCAGCGCCTCCGAACTCTCCGGCGAAAACGTAAAGGCCGAATCGTTGAGTTGTAGTTTCTCCAGCGCCGCGCGCAGGTTGGCGACCTCGGCGTTGTTTACCGGATAGAGGCCGCAATAAACCATCGGCAGCGGCTCCTCGTAACCCGGCAGCGGCTCAAGGCCTTCGGCCTTCGCCGGCACCACCGTATCGCCCACACGAACGTCGCCCAGACTTTTGATGTTGCAGATAAGATAACCGACGTCGCCGGTCGCGAGCGAATCGGTCGGCGTCATGTTAGGCCGGAAGGTGCCCAGTTCAAGCACCTCGTAAACGCCGACGGTTCCGAGCATCTTAATCGTGTCGCGCTTGTTTATCTCGCCGTCGACGACCCTGACGTAAACGATAACGCCGCGAAACTCGTCGTATACCGAATCGAAAATCAGCGCCCTCGTGGGGCTTTGCGCATCGCCCTGCGGCGGCGGCACGCGATGGATGATCGCATCGAAAATCTCGTCGACCCCGCGGCCGTCCTTGGCGCTGACACAAACGATCTCGTCGTAATCGACTCCCAGGAGATGCACGATCTCGTCCTTGACCTCGTCGATGCGCGCCGAGGCAAGGTCGATCTTGTTGATCACGGGGATGACTTCGAGTCCCGCTTCCATCGCAAGGTACAGATTCGCCACGGTCTGTGCCTGAATGCCCTGGGCCGCGTCCACCAGCAAAAGCGCGCCTTCGCAGGCCGCAAGGCTGCGCGAGACCTCGTAGGAAAAGTCCACGTGCCCCGGCGTGTCAATCAGGTTGAGTTTGTATCGCCGTCCGTCGGCCTCGTGAAATATCGTTACCGCTTTGGCCTTGATCGTAATGCCGCGCTCACGCTCCAGATCCATAGAATCGAGAACCTGTTCGACGAGTTGACGCCGCGAAACCGCTCCGGTCCGCTCCAACAGCCTGTCTGCGAGTGTAGACTTGCCATGATCTATATGTGCGATGATGCAAAAGTTTCTTGTGTTTTCTATCTTCATTTGTTTATCCGGATTATTGAAACGCCTAATTTATCATCGAAAGTGGTTTTGGTCAAAAAATTTCCGCAAAACATGCCCGATTGCGACAAATCGTGACTTGACCGAATTTGGATATTTGAATAATATAGCACATCTTATCCAAAGGAGAGCAACATGATTTTCCGAAATTACGGGGTCAAATGCGCCGACTGCAAACGTTTCGAGCCAAAACCCGACAACCCCCAAACGGGCACTTGCCAAAACGTCAATATCGAAGACGCGGAAGAAAAACGCGATTGCCGCTGGTACGAACCCATAGACGCGAATGAAAAAAGCGGTAAAGACTGATGTCTGAAAACGACAACAAACCCGCTACTGACGCAAGCCTCATCAGGCCCGAACGCAGTTACGTCGAGGTCCCGACCGAGGAGAGCCGCAGTCTGGCCTTCCCCCCGTCCGCGGCGATTTCCGTTATCTGTGGGCTGTTTTCCCTGTTCTCTATCGCAATACTAACCGCCGTTTTCAATCCGATTCCGATCATGCAGATCGTTTTTTATTGTCTTGGAACGGCGGCTGCGGCCGTCGCAGCAATAAGCGGAATCCGCGCCATCATTCGCCTTCACAAGAGCATCATCCCGCGGGGCAGGTTTTCGGCCTGGGTCGGCCTTGTGTTGGGGCTGGCGGTTCTCGCCGTTGCGATTAACGCGGCCTGGCCGGTTATCGCACACGGCTGCGATGCAAGCGTTTCCTGCAAAGACGGACAGTACTTTATCGACCGTCCCGAAGGCTGGATCGTCCTGCCGGGCAACACCTTCGACATCACATCGGACGCGGAAATGCTGAAAATCGACGGGGCCGGTTTCGCGGTGATCAACCGGTTGAATAAAAAATCCGCTATGGACGGGCTGGCGAATTTCCTGACCTACGTTTACAGAATGCCGTATGTTACCAGCCACTCGCATCACCACGAACACACGGACAAAGACGCCACCATGTATGTTTTCCGCCCCGTCAGCGTCTCCATAGTGAAGAGCCAGCGCGAGGAATTGAAGGCCGCGATCAAGGCGGAAATCGTCGGGGTAAAAAAAAGCATCGCCGCCGATGAACGAAAAAAACAGGACAAAATAATCGCCGATTCCCTCGCGCAGCGCAGGCGGCGGCTTGCAGCGCTGGAAACAATAACGCAGCCCGCGGATATTTTGAAATACTTAGTCATAAAAAAACTCGGTCCCGAACTCGGCGAAACCTATCCGGGATTCCGCCTCGAAGAATCGACCGCGACCACAAAAGACGGCTTGCCGATTGTTGAAATCACATTCAGCGGCCTCTCCAACGAAGGGGATTCGTGCGCGTGCCTGGCAATGCTGTGGTTTACGGACAAGAAGCGATTCCAGATAATCGCATACACGGAAAATCCCGACAACCTGCCCGGCCTGCGAGCGGATATGCTCAAGGCCGTCGCCGGTTTCCGCACCGCCGAACAGTAACTTCATTTGCGCAATAAAAAAGGGAGCGGAAGCTCCCTTTTATTGTGAGTGAATTTTCGCGCGAGCGGATCGCCGAGACCTACGCTTTCTTCAGTTCCAGCCCCAGGCCCACGAGGAGTTCCTTGAGTTCCTTGAGCGAGGTCTGGCCGAAGTTCTTGGCCGCCATCAACTCGGGCTCGGACTTCTGCAGCAGGTCGCCGATGGTGTGCACGTTCATCAACTCCAGACACCGGCGGCTGCGAACGGAGAGTTCGAATTGGCTGAGGGGCTTTTGGAGGTCGTCGCGGGTTTCCGAGCCGACCCCGCTCCAGATTTTCTCGAAATCGGGCGATGTAGGCTCGAGATCCATCCGCCCCATACCGAGACGCAGGCCTTTCTGCCGAAGAATTTCCTTGATTTCGATAAGCGAGGTCTCGCCGAA
>JAUWEX010000077.1 GCA_030607235.1 Planctomycetota bacterium
AGCGCGCATATTCCAGCGAAAACCGCACGCGAATCGGCGTGCCGTGCCTGCCGGTGATGACGACACTCATCTCGCGGAATTCATTCGCGTCGAAATCGTCCGGCCTCTCGAAACGTTCGTCCGTCGCCTCCAGCCCGATAATCCTGTCGCCGCGGAATACCCGCACCTCGCCGCGCAGTTCGCAAAACGCCACTACGTACCAGTGATGGTCGTGTGCCAGAACCGCGTAGGGCCGCAGGACGCGGCGGCGGGTTTCCTCGTCCGAGACCGAGTAGTATTCGATGCGGAGTTTCGTATTCGCTGCGACAGCTTCTTCGATGAGCGCGAGTTTTTTCTCGTGCGGCCTGCTGGAGCACAGCATCCTGTGCGAGACGCCCTCGAAGTCCTCGTCCCTAACGCGCGCGCGGGAAATTTTGGCGAGCAGACCCTCGGCCAGTTCCGCGATCTCGCCGCCGAGCATCTCGCCGACGTATTCGAGCGCGCAGACCAGTCCCGAATATTCCTCGGCGGTCAGGCGCACCGGCCGCGCGAAGCGGTTGGCGAAATTTACGTGCAGTCGGCCGTCTTCGATGTATGCCTGAAGATAATCCTCCGGCCCGTACGGCGGCGTGCCGCACATTATCAGCAGGCGTATGTCGTCGAAGAGATCGTCGGCCGAGCAGCCGAAGGTCTCCAGCAGGACCTCGACCGGAACCCCACTTCGTCGCCGCGCCAGCGGCACGATGGTCAGCAGCCGCTTCAACTGCTCTACGCGCGGGTTTTTGTCTTTAACGGCTCGCGGCATCGGCGGTCTCCTCTGCGTACTGGTTCATCACCGTGCGAACGTAGTCCGCGAAATTTCGCTGCACCTCGGTCGGCGCGACGATTTTCGCCTTCGGCCCGAATTTCAAAAGCCAGCGGAAAAATGATTCCGGCCTGGTAGCGTTGAGCGTTGCGACGCATTCGCCGCTTTCGCGCAACTCGCACTCCGCGTCCTCGCCCAGCAATTCCGCGGCGTAGCGGCCGATGCCCGCGTCGAAGCGCGTGGTAACCCGCGTCGGGCCTGTCGTCTCTGCGTCCCCGTCGCGCATCGCCCACGAGCGCATCCCCAGGTAGCGCCGGATATCGAAATCCTCCGGCACAGCGTAGGCGGGGCCTTTCGCGTCGGCGTTGAGGATTTTGACGGTGGTGAGTATGCGGTCGAGGCGGAAGACCCGCACCGCTTTTTTCGCCAGGCACCGGCCCACCAGATACCAGTGGCCGGAGTACGCGCCCAGCGCGTAGGGCGCGACCTCGCGCTTGTCAACCGCGTCGCGCGAGATGCTGTGATAGTGGAACGACACGTTGCGGCGTGCGTCAATGGCGTCGTGGAGTATTCGGAAGTTTTCGTTGACGGTGGAATCGGTCTTGTTTTTCAGGAAACACACGACCTCGCCCGTTCGCTCCGGTTCCGCGTCGCAGTCTTCGAAAAGGAGTTTCTGCACCGCCGAATAAAGCGGCTCGGCGAGCGGCATGTCGCGGTCGGTTGCGGCGATTGCCAGCACGCGCCCGAGCAGCGCGCGTTCCTGCGGTGTGAGGCCGAGGCCGGGCATGAAGCAGTCGCCATGCGAAACGTAGTAGCCGCCGCCGTGGCCTTTGCCGGGGCTGCTGTAGTGGACCCTGATCCCCGCGGCTTCGAGCAGTTTCCTGTCGCGCGCGAATCGCTTGTCGGCGGCCTTGTCGGGCTTGCCCGTGCCGTAAGGCGCCGCGGCCTCGCCGACCGATAGCGGCGCGCCGTAGCCTTCGACCTGTTCGCTGATGGTTTTCCACGGAACCGGGTCGCTCTGGTTGAGCAGGTAGGCAAGCAGATTCATCGTCCGCTCGATGCGGCCGATTCTGTGTTTTTCGTATGTGCGTCCCACGGCCTTGTCTTTCTCGTTTGGCTTTCGCCATGCGCGAGCATTATACCACAATCGCCCGCCGCCGCAAACCGCGGACGCGGATTATCGTCCACTCTGCGCGAGAAAGCGGGCCGCGTCTTTGGCCCAGTAAGTGAGGATGAAGTCGGCTCCGGCGCGCTTGATCGCAGTCAGTATTTCCATCGACGCGGCGCGCTCGTCCAGCCAGCTCTGCTGCGCCGCGGCCTTTATCATCGCGTATTCGCCGCTGACGCAATACGCCGCCACCGGCACGCGGCAGGTCTCCCTGACGCGGCGGACGATGTCGAGGTACGGCAGCGCGGGCTTGACCATCACGATGTCGGCGCCTTCGTCGATGTCCATCGCGACCTCGCGCAGGGCCTCGTTGGCGTTGGCGGGGTCCATCTGGTACGACCGCCGGTCGCCGAACTTCGGCGCGCACTCCGCGGCGTCGCGGAACGGCCCGTAAAAGGCCGAGGCGTATTTTGCGGCGTAGGACATGATCGGCAGGTCGTGGAAACCGCCCCCGTCCAGCGCGGTGCGTATCGCGGCGACGCGCCCGTCCATCATGTCGCTGGGCGCGACCATGTCGGCCCCGGCCCCGGCGAGGCTCAACGCGCTTTTGGCCAGCAGCGCCAGCGTGCGGTCGTTGTCGACGCGCCCGTCGCAAACCACTCCGCAGTGGCCGTGGTCGGTGTATTCGCAAAGGCACACGTCGGCGATGAGCAGCGTGTCGATGCCCTGTTTTTTTATCGCGCGGATAGCCTGTTGGACGATGCCGCTGTCGGAATACGCCTCCGAGCCGAGCGGGT
This sequence comes from Planctomycetota bacterium, assembly GCA_030607235.1. Lineage (GTDB taxonomy): Bacteria > Planctomycetota > B129-G9 > B129-G9 > B129-G9 > JAUWEX01. Next base: position 2,690 of record JAUWEX010000077.1, read on the forward strand.
CTTTGTTTTCGGGGATGCCGAAAAGGATGACGGCGGGGATTCGTAGCGCGGCGATCTCGGCGACCTCTTCGACGAGCGTGTCGACGGAAAACCGGTGAATTCCGGGCATCGACGGGATTGCCTGCCGCAGGCCGCGCCCGTGAGCGACGAACAGCGGCATGACCAGATCGTCCACGCTCAGTCGCGTCTCGGCGACGAGTCGCCGAAGGTTGGCGCTGCTTCGCGTGCGCCGGGGTCTGTGTTGCGGGAACTTCATATCAAGGCTCGGTGGTGTCTTCGGATTTTTTGGGGATGATAATCGGAATCACTTTTTCTGTGAGGCCGCTGACGATGCTGAGCGGATCTATTGCGATTTTCGGGTCGTTGTAATTGCCCGTGATCCGGAAACGTGTCAGGCCGAATCTTTTGCCGACGATAATGTCGCCGAAAATACCGTCGAGGATTTTGCCGATGCCCGGGATTCTTGCCAGCAGGGCCGAGCCGAGGCGCAGCGAACCGTTCAAATTCAGGTTGCCGTCGTAGTCGACCGTGCCCTCGGCGTCGATGCGCAGCATCGACGAAAACGCGCGCAGTTCGCGGATTTCCAGGCCGTCCTTGCCTGCGGTGAGGGTGCAGTATATGTCGCACGTCTCCGAGCCGGGAATCTCGATGCCGATCTGCGAGACGAGTTTGGCGAAGAGTTTCGACAGGATCGGGTCGATGCCGGTGTTAACGTCCTGTATCCACACGGTCCCCGAGAGCGATTCCTCCGATTGCAGCGTCGCGTCCATTATTTCGAGTTTGCCGTGCATGCGGCCCTTTAGGACGGTGCCGGAATTCAGGCCCTGAAGTTTCTGGAACTGTACGTCCTTAAAGGCAATCCAGCCCAATGAGGCGGAGACCTCGTTGATCGAGGTGCCGGTGTCGCCGAAGAGTTTTCCGCCGGCGAGATTGCTGTCGCCGAGCAGCAATTGCAGCCGGTCGCCCTCGGCCCGCAGCGTCATCAGGTCGATGCCCACATCGACTTTGGGTTCGGTCGGGCTGATGAGCAGGCGCGAGGGCATTACTTCCGTGCTGACGTTTTCGATTTTTGGGATGCCGTCCTTTAGAGAGACGTTGAGGGTGCTGCGGAAGTCCGCATGGCCGGTAAGCCCAAGCGTCTCGAGCCAGTCCTGTCTGCCGATAAGCATCGCCAACCAGCCTTCGCTGACGGGAAAGCCCGACGAGAGTATCTCGATCCGGCCGTTGCCGCTCATGTCGATCTCGCCCGACATGACGAAATCGCCCATCCCGTCCGGCGGCGGAGTGCCTTGCCGGTCGACCGCTATCCGGCCGCGCATGTCGTGCACCGAAGCGCCGGTCGGGTCGATAAGAATCGCGCCCGCAAGGCCGATCATCGGCAGCGGCAGGCCGGGCCACTGCAACACGCCCGCACTCAGCCGCACGTCGGCGAACCACTCCGTCTTCGCGTCCTCGGCGAGTTTCACTTCGCCGGAAACGCCCAGGCTTCCGCCGATTTTCCAGCCGCTTGCGGCGAGATCGATCTCGAGTTCTTCCGGTATTATCCGCGCGAGGGTGTCCGTGTCGAATTCCAGCCCGCCGAAGTCGTACTGCATTACGACGCTGCGCTGCGCCATGTCGCCGCGCCACTTGACCGTGAGGTCGCTCATCGACAGAATCCTGCCGGTGAGTTCGCCGCCGATTTCGTCCGCTGAATAGCGCGTAACGCTCGTGCCGCCCTCGAAGATCGTCAGCGGCGCTTTAACCTGCCGCGCTATCAGCACGGTAATCTTTTCGAACTTGACCGCGCCGATGCTGCGCAGGTGCTTGATTACGCGGTCGAGGGTCAGCGGCTCGCTCTCCTTCTTCGGGGCCGAGGGCAGCGAGCGGTCGATGAAGACGTCGACCTCGCCGATGCGGATATCGACGCCTTCGAGGCTGCCCCACATGAGCGCGGGGACGCTGGCCCGCACGCGCAGGTTTTTCAGCGACCACGCTACATTGTAGCGATCGTCGGAGGCGATGTTTTCGATAGTAATCGTGCCCGAGGAGTCGATGCGCTTCTTGCCGGTGATTTTTACGTCGCTTATTTCCTCGGGGATCGCGGTCATTCCCACGGCGGCCCCCAGCGCCATCAGCCCGAAGGCCAGCAACACGCCGCAGACCAGCGCGACGCCTTTTATCCAGGCTTTTTTTCTGAACAGGCGGATAATCATGTACGCCAGCGCGCCCAACAGCAAAACGAGGAAACTGCCGGGTGCCAAAAACGCCGGAAGGAGCGTCCGCCCGCCAATCGAGGGGCCGAGGATTGAGGCGAGCAGCAAAAGCGCGGCCGTGGCGGGGATCAGCAACAGCCATGCGAGCCGCCGGAGTTTGGTTTTGCTCCGCAGCCCCCGCAGGCCCGCGAGAACGAGCATCCACACTACCCCGATCACGCCCCAGACGACCAGCGATGCGCCCGCAATGGATTGCGGCGGCTGCGCGGTTCGCTCCGGCATCTCCGAGAGCAGCGGCGTGGCGGGGGATTTGAGCGGGATTTCGGCGCTGCGCGGCGTCGACCGCGCGGGAGGCGTTTCGCGGTATCGATCGGTGAACTCTCGATTTTTCGCGGCCCACTCGGCGAGGCCCGCGTTTTCGAGTTGCTCGGCGAAGGCGTCGCGTTGCTCGAGTATCCTTAGCATGTTGCTCTTGCGCAGGCTTTCGAATTCGTCGAGCTCTTTGTTGAGAGCCTCGCTGAATTCATCGCCTGTTGCGGGGATATCGCCGGCCTGAGCCGGGAAAGTGTCGCCTTGCGGTGCGACGATATTCTCGGCCGCAGCCGCGGTCGCGGCGACCAGTGCCAACGCGAAGACGACCAGCGCCGTTGTTTTTCGCATGAGTTTCATAGGCTTCGTTCCATTTTCCGGAAATTCTATTGCAGCACCCGCGCAAAGTCAAACGAAACGCCTCGCGGGCCATAATTTATACGCAGCCGCGAGCGTGCAATTCGATCGAATTTGCTTTCGGGCGATTATGTGGTATAATAAACGTATAAATGGTGCATGAACTGACCGGGCGTGAATTGTTTGAATATGAATGAATGGGTGGTGTATGGGCGCGGAGTTAGTGATATACATGGTGATTTTCTGGCTGGGCCTTATGAGCGCGGTGATATTGGCGCTGGCGGCGGTGAGATGCATCAGGAATCGTCGCAGCCAGGATTTCATCGTCGAAGACGAATACATAAGCGATTCCGTGGTGCCGATACTGCGGTGGAATCTGCGAGGCGGCCCCAGCGCGCTTAACCGCAGGCGTAGCGCCGAGGCCTTCGAAACGATGGAATTCGGCGAATCGCATCTCGAACTTCTTGAGGCACTGCGCACGCGCGACCAACTTGCCAGCCGCGTCGCGGCGCGGATACTGGGGCATATGGATACGCAGGGCAGCCCGCACGCATGGATGAAATGACCTCTTGGAGGTGGTGGCGGAGTGCGGAGAAAAATACATTGGGTCGACGAAAGTCGGCCCATTTTTTATGAGAGTTGACAGCAAAGCGACTTTTGCTATAATCCGGCCCAAAACACGGGGCGTGGCTCAGCTTGGGTAGAGCGCTGCGTTCGGGACGCAGAGGT
>JAUWEX010000278.1 GCA_030607235.1 Planctomycetota bacterium
TGGCTCGGCGTTACGGGCGCGGAGTCGGCAGAGACAGTACGGCGAGTTGTATCTTCGGGCACTCATTCACAACATCGCCATTCTTTGGCGTGTCTGTTTTATGCGCCGCCTCGCCGCCGCACTCACCGCAGTGTTTTCAACGCAGCAGGAAGCAACCACTTATTCCAATACACGCCCCCTGTTGGCTTTGCCAAAAGCGGAGGCTGCCACTCGCTGGCAAAAATTGCAGCATATCGGTGAAGTTGCAAGCGACTGCTTCTTTTTGCCATTCGGCAAAAAGCAAGGAGCGAGTCTTGGAGATTGTGGGAAAAAGATTTGCTTGCAGGCGCTGCCTGCCGCGTCGAGGAACTTGTCGCCGGATTGACCGGCGGGGAAAGATGAAAAGCCGATGGATTTGATTGTGATAATAGCGATTGCCGTGGGGCTGGCGCTGGACACCTTTGCGATTTCGGTGGGGACGGGCGTAGTGCTGGGGCGCGCGACGGCGTGGCAGACTTTTCGGATGGCGGGCGCGTTCGGGCTGTTCCAATTCGCCATGCCGCTGTTGGGCTGGCTGGCGGGGACGACGGTGCAATCTTACATTGCCGCGTTCGACCACTGGGTTGCTTTCGGCTTGCTGGCGCTGGTCGGCGGCAAGATGGTGTTCGAGGGCTGCAAGCCGCTGGAGGAGCGCAGGAAAGGCGACCCCACGCGCGGGCTGACGCTGCTGGTGCTTGCGCTCGCGACCAGCATCGACGCGCTGGCGGTGGGGCTGGGCATGGCGATGGTGGGGGCGGAGATTTTGCTGCCCGCGGTGATAATCGGCGTGGTAACCGCGGGGTTGAGCGCGGCGGGTCTGCGGCTCGGCAAGATTATCGGCTCGCGTTTTTCGCATCGCATCGAGATTGTCGGCGGCCTTGTCCTCATCGGCATCGGCGTCCGCATTCTCGCGCAGGGCCTAGCGTGATTTCGCGAACTTTCGCTTAAATGAAAACCGGATTCGCATCGCGGCGCTCTGCCTTGATGCGAATCCGGTTCTCTTGTTATTATTTCGATAGCCTGCTGCTTTTTATCAGACTGACGCTGTCTTTGATTACGATTGCCGCAGCAATCAGTGCCGCAGGTATGCTCAGAACGTGAAAAGCAACGGCGGTTTCGATATCACCGTGCAAAAACGCACACACGCCCCGCGTCATGCCTTCGGTCGGACTCCAGCCGAACAGTCTCTTCCAGACCGACAACTGTGGTGCCGATCCCAGTGTCATCAGCGGCATGATAGCGAGGGTCAGGCCCAAGACCCCGAAAAACACTACCCGATGAACGGGGCGCGAGAGAGTTAGGACGCTGATCGGAAAAGAGACAGCCCTACAAAATCTATTTTTTGTGAAGCGGTCGTCCTTCGGCATCGGTCATCTTGTCCGTGAGGATCATAATCCAGTCGATGAGCCACCAGACCCCACAGCCGCCGCCTGTGATTAGTTTGAGGACACCCAGGCCGGTGTAGCCCAGATAAAATCTGTCTACTCCCCATCCCCCCAGAAGGATCGAGAGCAAAAGCGCTGTCAACCAGTCTTTTTGTCCCGGCTGAGGCCCTGGGGGTTGCTGCGGTGGCATCGGTGGCGTTTGGCTGTTTTGAGGGTTGCTCTGCATTACAATTCTCCTTAAATTATGTGGATTCCACACGGTTTGTGCATAATTTAACGGTATATATCTTGCGGTGTCAATCAAAAATTATCTATTTCTATTAAAAACGGGAGGGCGGTATGCCCTCCCGTTTTGGGTCGCTAATTAGCAGATGGGTTATTTGACTTCGAGGCTGATCGGTCTGCTTTCGCCTTTCTGGTCGGGGTTGTAGTATTTGTAGACGCGGGACTTCGGCGTCTTGGCCTTGAGGACGTACCTGGCGCGCATCCGGTAGGAGAACTCCAGCCCCACGCTGCCGTCGAGTTTCTCGATGTAGAGGATGATTTGCCGTCCGGTGGTCTCGTAGCGGGTAATCAGGCCTTTTTGGATCAGGTCCTGCAGGTCGGCGGTCTGCACCTCGAATCCCGGCGCGATGCCCAGGTCGATCATCACCATATTGTAGATGCCCGGCCTGTCGCAGGTAACCTTGACGTTGGCGGTTACCATATCGTCGACCTTGAGCGTGGTGCGGTCGTAGGTAACCGCGATGCTCATCGGCTCGTTTTTGGGCATCGGCTCGACGCCCCAGGGTTGCCAGTAGCGGCCGACGATCTGGAACATCGTTGCGCCTTCGCCTTTGAATGAGAGGGTAACTTTGTTGTCGCCGAGTTTGGTTACCGCGCCGAGGTCGAAGATGCGTGTTACGTCGCTGTTGGTTTTGTCGATCGTGTAGGACTGGCTCGTGTTGCCCATCGTTACGGTGATCTCGCCGTTGACTTTCTCGCTCTGTTTCTCGACCGACATGAGCAGTGCGCGCAGGCACAGGATCGTGGCCTGGGTGCCGGGCCAGCTACCGCCGGGCTGTTTCTTGTCGATGATGTAGTTGAGCGCCTTGCTCACGATATTGGACTGCACGTCGGCGACCATCAGTCCCGCGGCGATGAGCGCGGTGGCCTCGATCGCGGCGGTGTCGCCGCGCGAGTACGAAATCGTTCCCGTGCCGGTCTCCCACCAGACCTTGTCGCCCTCGGTTTTTTGCAGCGCGACGATCTTGTCGATAACGGTCTGGAGCGCCCGCTTGTGTTTGCCTTCGATAGCGAGTGCGTTG
>JAUWEX010000053.1 GCA_030607235.1 Planctomycetota bacterium
GGTTTGCAGCATCAGAGGAATGGTTTTCGAGGGCGCGCGCGACGGCAGGATCGTCCGCTCGTGGAAGGTTTCGCATCCCAACTTCGCCGCACCGCTGCCCGACGGCCGCATCGTGGTGGTCGATATATCCGGCAGCCGGGCGATATACATAATCGGCAAAAACAGCGACAAGGCGGTTCGGACGAAACACCTCTCGGTATACGAGCGTCGCCTCAGCATCACCGACCAGGGCAACCTCGCTTACTACATCAGCGTCAGCCGAATCTCCGCCATCGTCTTCTACACACCCGACGGCAAGCGGCTCAAATGCTGGCGCGCCCCGGCGACGCTTACCAACGTCTACATGACCGAAGTCGACTGATTCCGCCGCGCAACGGAACTGCCAACCACAGAGGGCACAGAGGATTTTTTTCTAACCACAGGGCGAATCAGCGCACAAGATTTGTCAGTGAACACCAGCGAAGCGGCGGACAACGTCCGCAGGAAAACGATTTTCCACCTACTCCGAAACTCGCTCCTTGTTTTTCACCTTACGGCAAAAAAACGCAGTCGCTTCACTTTTCGCCAGTGAGTGCAAGCCTCCGCTTTTGGCGAAGCCAACAGGAGGCGGGTCTTGGAGTGTGTGCTCCCTCTCCTGTTGGGTGCAGGCCCCGCCTGCCTGCGGGGCGTCCCCGCTTCAGGTTTCTGACGTGGCGAAGGCCTCTTGCGCCGCGGCGACGGTGCGGGCGATGTCTTCGTCGGTGTGCGCCGCGCTGACGAAGGCCGTCTCGAACTGACTCGGCGCGAAGTAAAATCCCTGTTCGAGCATCGAGCGGAAAAAGCGCGCGTACGCCGCCGTATCGCACTTCCGCGCGTCCGCGAAATCGCGCACCTCGCCGCCCCGGAAAAACGTGCACAACATCGAGCCGACCCGCGTGTGGCGGGTTTCCGCGCCCGCCGCGTGCGCCGCCGACTCCAACCCCTCCGCCAGCGCCGCCGCCCGCGATTCCAGCTCCGCGTAAAATCCCTCGCGCATCAGTTTGCGCAGCGTTGCCGTGCCCGCCGCCACCGCCACCGGATTGCCCGACAGCGTGCCCGCCTGGTAGACCGGCCCCTCCGGGCTGATCGACGCCATCACCTCGGCCCGTCCGCCGTACGCGCCGACCGGCAGACCGCCGCCGATAATCTTGCCCAGCGTGGTGAGGTCCGGCGTAACGCCGAATAAATTTTGCGCACCGCCGAGCCCCAGCCGAAAGCCCGTTATCACCTCGTCGAAAATCAGCAGCGCGCCGTGGCGCGTGCACGACTCGCGCAGCGCCTCCAGAAAACCCTCCTTCGGCGGGATAAGGCCCATGTTGCCCGCGACCGGCTCGACGATCACGCATGCGACCCGCTCGCCGTATTTTTTCATCGCGTCGGCGAATTTTTGCGCGTCGTTGTACGGCAGCGCCAGCGTGTCCCGCGTAACCGACTCCGGCACGCCCGCGCTCGACGGCGTACCGAACGTCGCCAGGCCCGAGCCGGCCCTGACCAGCAGCGCGTCGACGTGGCCGTGGTAGCAGCCCTCGAACTTGATGACGATCCCGCGGCCCGTGTAGCCGCGCGCCAGGCGGATCGCGCTCATCGTCGCCTCGGTGCCCGAGTTCACCATCCGCACCTTCTCGATCGACGGCACGCACTCGCGGATCATCTCCGCCAATTCGCTCTCCGCCTCGGTCGGCGCGCCGTAACTCGTCCCGCGCGCCGCCGCAGCCGCGATCGCCGCGACTACGTCTTCGTCGGCGTGCCCCAGCACCAGCGGCCCCCACGAGCCGACGTAATCGATGTAGGCGTTGCCGTCGAGGTCGGTGATGTGCGCGCCCCGGGCCGATTTTATGAACAGCGGCCCGCCGCCGACCGCCGCGAATGCGCGGACGGGGCTGTTGACGCCGCCGGGCATCAGCCGCAGCGCGCGCTCGTGGGCCTGTTGCGATTTCGTTTTGTCGTGCATAACGCTCCCGTAAAATTTCGCGGCCGCGCCGCTATTTCTTCGGACACGCGCAGGGGCTTTGCCCGCAGGTCGGGCAGCCCGCGCCGTATTTCTTCACCGCGGCGGCTTCGAGGTCGACGCCCTTCATGCTCGCCAGCGTGCTTAACCACGCCAGGACATCGGCGAACTCGCTCTCCAGATTTTCGCGGTCCTGCCGGTGCAGCGCCCGCGTCAACTCGCCGATTTCCTCCTGGAACCACATGTAGGTCCCCGGCAGGCCGCGCTCGCTGTCGCGCGCCATGTAGGTCGTTTCGATTACTTTCTGGAATTCGCTTATTCTCATTTCTGCCTCGCAAAAAATTTTCCGCCCGAAAGGGACACATCCTCCTTCGGGAGCAGGCCGTAAGGCCGCGAACCGAAGGGATGTGTCCCTTTCGGTGTCCCGTCGCAAAAAAATCGCCTCTTGCCTCTTTTCTCGCCGGACAAAATTATTTATAATCGCGCCATGACGCTTGCCAACAAAATAACGATTTTGCGCATAGCGCTGATTCCGTTTTTTGCGCTCGCGGCTTTTTTTTCACAGCACAGTCCCGTCTACATCGTGGCCGCGATGGTTCTCTTTGTTTGCATCGCCCTTACCGACTTCCTCGACGGCTACTTCGCCCGCAAGCGCAACGAACGCACGCGCCTGGGCACCGCGCTCGACCCCATCGCTGACAAACTGACGATGGTTACGGCGATGATCCTCCTCGGCTCGTCGCGGTGGCCGGAGTTCAGCCGCCTGATGACGGTAACCGTGGTGGTGGTCATTGGCAGCGACGTGCTGATACTCGCGGGCGCGGCCATCGTCAAGGCGTGGTTCAAAAAAAACGCCCTCTTCCCGCCGACGTGGTCGGGGAAATTCAGCACGGGCTTGCAACTGGCCCTGATACCGTTCGCCCTGTTTTTTCAGGTTCTGCGCGTTGCGATTCCCGAAACCAGCGGTCTTGAAGGGCTGCGGGTGGCGCTGCTGGTCATGCAGTGGTGGGTGATCGTCTGGATCACGATCGCCTTCGTCGGCTACGTGCGCGTGGGTTTCCGGATGGTTCGCGCCGACTACGAGCAGTAATCCCTCATCGCCGCCAGATGCAACTGAATGCACTTCGGCAGCAACTCCAGACTGTATCCGCCTTCCAGCGTCGAGACTACGCGGCCCTGCGAGTGTTTCGCCGCGAGGTCGCACACCATCCGCGTCATCGTGCCGAAATCCTCGGGCTTCAGACAGAAGCGGCACAGCGGGTCGTCGGCCAGCGCGTCGAAACCGGCGGAGATCAAAACGAATTCGGGCTTAAACTCCGCCAGCGGCCCTTCGACCGCATCCCTGATAAGCCCCACGAACTCATCGCCTCTCGTCCGGTAGCCGGTGGGGTAATTCCGCGTCGTCCCCTCGGCCTCGCCCTCGCCGGTCTCCTCCGCATGGCCCGTGCCCGGGAACAGGATGTCGCAGTGGGCCGAGCAGTACATCACGCCCGGGTCGGCGTAGAAGGTCTCCTGCAAGCCGTTGCCGTGGTGCGCGTCCCAGTCGACGATGCCGATGCGCTCGACGCCGTATTTTTTCTGGAGGTAGCGTACGCCGATGGCGAGGTTGTTGAACACGCAAAAGCCCATCGACCTTGTCGGAGTAGCGTGGTGCCCCGGCGGGCGCACGAGGCACAGCGCGTTTTTGTCCGCGCCGTCCATGATCTTGTCGATGACCGTCAGCACACCGCCCGCGGCGTAGAGCGCGGCCTCGTAGGAGCGCGCCGAGACCTGCGTGTCGGGGTCGAGGAAGCCGCCGCCGGCCTCGGAAGTCTTGCGGGCGAACTCAATCATCCGCTCTTCGTGCACCATGCGGATTTCGTCGAGGGTAGCCGCGCGCGGCTCGACGACGTTTTGCCACTCGCCCATTTTCTGGAGGTATTCGGTCGTTACTGTGAGCCGCGCGGGCGATTCCACGTGGCTCGGACTTCCGTGTTCGAGGTAGATATCGTCGTATACGATGATCGTCATGCCGTCTCTCTCAAGGTTAATCGTGCGGCCAGGGAAACCACTAACCGCAGTCCGCCTCAGGCGGACGCAGAGAACGCAGAGGAAAATCTTTTATCCACAGATTTCGCAGATTTCATTTCTTTTCACCACAGAGGACACAGAGGCTTGCCCAAAATTGCCAGCGAGCTGGTCTTGGAGCATATGCTTTCTCCGTAATTGGCAGCGGGCACTGCCCGCCCGTCGCGCTTACTCCGAGTTTGGCTGCGCCTCGGCCTCTTCTTTCAATTCCAGTGCGGTCTTCGCCCCGGCCTTTTTCAGAATCTCGATGATTTCCTTGTCGCTGTCTCTGAAGATTGCTGCATAATCCAGTGGAGTCATCCCTTTATTATTAAGCAAATTAACATCCGCGCCATTTCCCAACAGGAATCGAATTGCCTTGATGTCTTTTCTAATTATTGACCAGAAAAGCAGAAAATCAAAATTTTTTTCGGGTGCGTTGACATCCGCGCCACAATCAATGAGCGTTTGAGCGATGTCGTATTGCTGCTTGTCCATGGCGATCTGCAGCGGCGTGCGTGTCAGAATGTCGGAGCATGCGCGGTTGGGGTTGGCTCCGTTTTCCAGAAGTAATTTTACGATTTCTATTTGTTCCGAGGACACAGCCATGATCAGCGGTGTTTCGCCAAAATCATCTTGAGCGTTGGCATCCGCGCCGTAATCAATGAGCATTTGAGCGATGTCGTATTGTTCCTTGTATATGGCGTTATGTAGCGGTATGTCTGACAGGGAATGCGAGGATTTACAGTTGGGGTCGGCTCCTTGTTCCAGAAGAAATTTCACGGTTTCTTTTTGTTCTGACTCCACAGCCTTGTCCAGCGGTGTTCTGCCGAGATTGTTTTGAGCCTCGATGTCCGCCCCGAAAAACAGGCATATTTTGATCGTGGCAATATCTCCTCTTTCCGCCGCTTTGTGTATGTCCATATGGATATACAATAAGACAGCGCCCATGATAGCGGGGCCGACTATCAAGGGCAGAAAAATCCTGCAGATGATGAATCTTGCCAGATGTTTCGGCTTCTTTTTTGTTTCGCCCCCAAATTGTTCTGTGTCGTTGGAGTCATTGCGATTTTCGTTTTCGCCGTTGTTCATGCGCTTCTCCTCATAATATCCGTTACCGATTTGCTAGAGATTATTCGCGCCGGTCCTGGCGATGAGGTTCGCGGCCTCGAGCATCGAATCGAACGACTCGCCGCAGTCGCCCCACCACCCGTCGAGCACCTCGCTCGTCATCGTGCCTTCCTTTATATAGGCGTTGTTCACGTCGGTTATCTCGAGCTCGCCGCGGCCCGAGGGCTTGAGTGTGCGCACGATGTCGTAGACGCGCGCGTCGTACATGTAGATGCCGATGACGGCCATGTTCGACTTCGGCTGCTCCGGCTTCTCCACGATGCTCAGCACCCGCCCGCCGTCGAGTTCGGCGATGCCGTAGGCTTGCGGGTTCTTGACTTCCTTGAGATAAATCTTGGCGCCCTTTTCCTGCTTCTCGAAATCGGCCACGCCCTTGACGATGTTTTTTTCGATCACGTTGTCGCCCAGTATCAACGCGATCTTGTTGCGCTCGGCGAAGTGCTCCGTCAGCGCCAGCGCCGCGGCGATCCCGCCCGCGCCGTCCTGGTAGGTATAGTTGATGTGTTTCAGACCGAACGCCTTGCCGTTGCCGAGCAGTTCCAGGAAATCGCCCGCGCCCTTGCCGCCGGTTACGATCATGATGTCGTCGATGCCCGCGTTGACCAGCGTCTGGATCGGGTAGTAGATCATCGGCTTGTCGTAGATGGGCAGAAGGTGCTTGTTGGTTACCTTTGTCATCGGCAACATGCGAGTGCCCATGCCGCCTGCGAGAATTATGCCTTTCATGTCAGCCGTCCTTTCGTGCCCAGTCGTAGGGGATGTCGTTGTCGTGCGCGTCGAGCCGGTACTCGTCGGGCTTGTCATGGCGGTACGTCTCCGTCGGCGCGTTGATCACCAACGCCTCTTCGGTGCCCACGCCCTTAAAGCCGTGGTAAACCCCCGGCGGGAACTGCACCAGCATCGGGTTGTGCTCGCCGATGAAGAACTCGTTGACCTCGCCCTTTGTCGGCGAGTCCTCGCGCGGATCGTAGAGGACGAGTTTGAGCGTGCCCTTGACGCAGCACATCGAATCGTGCTGAATCTTGTGATAGTGCCAGGCCTTCGTAACGCCCGGGAAGGCGGTGGTGAGGTAGACCTGGCCGAACTTGATGAACATCTCGTCGTCGGCGCGCAGGATTTCCATCAGCCTGCCGCGCTCGTCGGGGACGACCTTGAGTTTCTTGACCTTCACTCCGTCGATCATGTTTCCGTCCTTAAAAAAATTGTTCAATCCACAGATTACGCAGATTACACAGAAATTGTTTTTTCAAAAAAAATCTGTGCTTCCTACGTCCGCCTAAGGCGGACTGCGCCAAATCACGAGTCGAAAAAAATGTATATGTTCGCTGTTCTGTTTTGTTCTATCCTGACGTTTAACGAGCAACGCAACAGCGCTCGCTCACAATTTCACCAGTGCGCGCACAAGATTTGTCAATGTGTGGCAGCGACGCGCTTCTGCCGCCGAAAGGCGACAGACAGCGAGCGCGTATTGTAATAAGTGCTCACTCCTCTATTGCCTCCAGGCGCTGCCTGGCCGCGATGCGGTCGATGGTCTCGTCGAGCGAAACCCGCGGCTCGAACGGCATCAGCGCCCGCAGCGCCCGCAGGTCCGGCACGCGCGCCCGCAAATCCTCGAAGCCCTTCTCGTACGCCCGCTCGTAAGGCACGCGCACGATCTTCGAGTCCGACCTTAGCCGCGCCACGACTTTTTTCGCCAGCGCGTTTATCGTCGTCGGCCTCTCGCCGCCCACGTTGAACACGCCGCCCGCCGCGCGCTTCCTGAACGGTATCTCCGCCAGAACCTCGACCAGGTCCGCCACGTCCAGAAAACACCGCGTCTGCCGTCCGCTGCCGAACACCCGCAGCGGCTCGCCCCGTAGCGCCGCCGAGACGAAAC
>JAUWEX010000382.1 GCA_030607235.1 Planctomycetota bacterium
AGCCATCGCCAGGGCGCTGATGAACGACCCGGAACTCGTGCTTTGCGACGAGCCCACAGGCAACCTGGACAGTCGCACCAGCGGGGAAATCGAAAACCTCCTCTGGCGGCTAAACGAAGAAAGCAAAAAGACGTTCATCATCGTTACACATAACTGGGAACTGGCGCAAAGGGCCGGACGTGTGTTGACAATGGTCGACGGCACTCTGGAAAAGCGTGAAGACTGACAGGAGAATTTATGCCCAGACTACGAATAATCAGCGGGCCAAACACCGGCTCGATACACGATATCGAACTGACCAAAAGCCCTGACATCACAAACAAGCAGGACAGCCTGATTATCGGGCGCGATCAGAATATCGAGATTCCCCTGGCCGACAACGGCGCCTCGCGCAGGCACGCCGAGGTATTCCGCATCGGCGACAAGTATTTCCTCCAGGACATGAACAGCAAAAACGGCGTATTCGTAAACGAAGAACAGATAAACCTGGAAATACTCAACTTCGGCGACCGCATACGCATTGGCCAGACCGAACTGATATACGAAGAAAGCGCCGCGCTACAGAACGCACACCGCGACGCCGGCTCGACGATGGTAATCGACCTGAAAAAACTCCGCGAAAGCCACAAGGCCGCCGGAGAAAGGACCGTCGAAAGCAACCGGCTCCAGACACTCTACCGCACCGGCAAGATAATCGGCGAAGAGCGCAACCGCCGCAAACTCATTCAAAGCCTGCTCCAGATCGCCATCGAAGCGGTCGACGCCGAAGAGGCGCATCTGCCCATGCGCGTGCCCGGCGGCAAACTCAAGGTCGTCGAAAGCATAATCGAAAAAGGCAAGGCGATACACATCAGCAGCGCCGTTACCGGCCGCGTAATGGAATTCGGCAAGGCCGTACTCTCTTCCGACGCCTCGCAGGACGAGCGCTTCAGCCGCAGCAAGACCGTCGTCGGCGCCCAGTTGCGCTCGGTCATCTGCGCCCCACTGATCGCGGCGGGCAAGGTCTCGGGCGTGCTTTACCTGGCCTCGTCCAAGGTCAAAGAAGGCTTCTCGGCCGAGAACCTCGAAATCATCGCCCTGATCGCGGTGCAGATGGGCCTGGCGCTGCAAAACATGAAGTCCTCCGAAAACCAGCGCGAACTTTACTTCCGCACGATCCGCGCACTCAGTTCCGCTATCGCCATGCGCGACCCCTCGACGTTGGGGCACTCCGAGCGCGTCTCAAAATACGTCGGCGCGATTTGCAACGAACTCGACCTGACCGTCGAGCAACGCGGCCGCTTCCAGATCGCGGGCGTTCTCCACAACGTCGGCAAAATCGGCGCGACAGACTCCGAAATCGAAGCCACGGCCGGCGAAGACCGCACGGCGCGCATGGCACAGATACGGCTGGCCGAAAAGGTCATCAAGGAAATCGGCGGGCTGGATTTCGTCCTGCCCGGCATCCGCCACACCTACGAGCACTTCGACGGCACGGGCCTGCCCGACGGGCTGAAGGCCAAAAAAATCCCGCTGATGGCGCGGGTCGTGGCGGTGGCGAACCATTTCGACAAATTCACCGCGATGACCAACTCCAACGCACAGCCGATGATGATCAAGGACGCCATCGAAAAACTCCACGAAATGGCGGGCACCATCCTCGACCCCGATATCGTCAACACACTGGAGATCGCGTACAAAAAAGGCAAACTTTTCGAAGCCTGATGAATTTCGTCCTGGCGCAGCGCCGGTTAATCTTAGCAAACACAGGATCGGTCCGCTTTCGCGGGCCGATTTTATATGATGCGGCCGGCGGGATTTTCGCTTGAATAAGCCATTGCCTCACGCTACAATATCCATCTTATGTCGTGAGGAAGGGGGATATGTTTTTTTTCGCCGT
>JAUWEX010000177.1 GCA_030607235.1 Planctomycetota bacterium
ATAATTGCGGGGACTTCGTTGTCATTGTGCGACAGGCGCTGCCGGATCAGCATTCCCTGATAATACGCCAGCGCGTCGATGAGGTTTTGCTCGCTTGTGTTTTCGGCGAGTGTGGCTCGCAGGATTTCGAAGGTCTCGACGAAATCGAGGATTGCCGGGAAATCGTCGTACCGGCGCAATTCCATAGGGCCGTCGCAGGTGATTCTGCTCGTTCGCTGTTCCTTTTTTTCCTGAATCTCGGCGTCGCTTTCTTCCTGTGGGCTGCCGCTGAAGTTGCTGCCCGCGAAATAGGCCACGACGTCTTCTTTGAACGACATTCCCTTGCCGTCGATCATGCCGTGCATGCTGATGCCTTTAATCAGCATGCGCTCGTCCTGACGGTCGGATATGACGATAAGGCGATTGCTGGAAAACGTCTTGCGTTCGTCGTCCATGCTAACGCGCTCGCCGCGCATTTTCAGGAAGTTTTTGCCTTTGCCGTCGATCTTGACGTCGCCGACCATGTCGGCGTTAAAGGCGGTATGCGGCTTGTCGCGGATGGTGCGCTCTATTCTGTCGAGTATGGCGGTTTTCGCCTGTATCTCGGCGGTGTCTTCGGAGTTATCGTCTTTGGAAATGATCCACGGCTCGGCCAGGATGTAGCGTGCGGCAACGTCGTCCTTGACCTCGTCAGGTACTTCTACCTGCCGGAACGATTTTACCTTGCAATGAAAATTGACCTTGTTTTCCTGAACGTCGTCGTATTGCTTAAAGTCCACCCAACCGGTACTGATGCCCTCGTGGTGAATGTCTTCGGGTTGTTCGGTCGGGTTCGCGAATACGCCGAATATCGCCATCAGGAGCACCGCTCCGCAGAGACTTAAAACGATAATGAGCATCGTCAGTTTCATTGTTTTCCCCCGTCTGTGTATCTCTTCAGGATATCCCGCCACTTGTCCTGCGCTTTCAGAATGAGTTCGGCCACTTCGCGCCCCGCGCCGCGGCCGCCGGACCGCTCGGTAACGTAGTCCGCGGCGTTACGGGCCTCGACCACGGCGTTGGCAACCGCTATGCTGAACGCCGCGCGTCGCATGATCGGCAGTTCGAGCACATCGTCGCCCACTACGCAGACGTCCTCGTCTTTCATGCCCGTTATTTCGAGAATCTTTTCGTAGGCTTCGAGTTTCACCACCGCGCCCTGAATTATGTGCCGGACGCCGAGTTCCTCGGCGCGCTTTTGTACGGCTTTGCTGTTGCGGCCGGTGATAAAAGCGACCTCGATGCCTGCGCGCTGGAGGAATTTGATCCCGGCGCCGTCCTGAACGTCGAAAAAGCGGCTTTCCGTGCCGTCGGAGTTTATGATGATGCGCCCGTCGGTCAGAGTGCCGTCGATGTCGAAAATAACAAGGCGGATTTTTCTCAATGCCGAATGCATTCAGTTTCCCTCAAGGAAGAAAAACGGCCAGTAAACAATAAGCGCCAATTATACGCCTGCCTCCGCCGTCGTTCAAGGGAAAACGCAGGCTGAGCCTGCACCCAAGTGGGCAGTAATCATTCATTTCAATACCCGCGCCCTGCTTTTCGCCTGACGGCAAAAAGAGGCCGGGCGCTGCCACCTACTAACAATTTGGGCAAGTCTGCTGTGTTGTTGGCGATCTTTCCCAAGGGCAGCGCCCGCTCCCAAGCGGGTAAACCCACCTATTCCAACAGGCGTTCGCTGCTTTTCGCCCTTCGGCGACAGAAGCGCGTCGCTTGCACACACTAACAAATCTTGTGCGCTGAAAGGGACACATCCTCCTTCGCGGGGGAAAGGGCCTTCATGCGGAAATTACTGTCCTTGTGATTGAGGTGTTTAGAAATTAGACAACGCGAAGGGATGTGTCCCTTTCAGGCGGGTGGAGAGTCTCCGCAGCCAGGCGGGCAGTGCTCGCGGCCACGCATTTCAACAGCCGCTGCCGTTAAATGCCGAAATTATATCAGGTGCGGAATTTTTAGCCGGGGGCTTGCATTTTTACGTTTTGTAATTTATAATCCGTAAAATTGGCGAGCAAAGACTAATTGTAAATGACCGATAGGGTATAGCGATTATGCTGCTTTTTCTTGGCCCAAACTTTCTGAAAGAGGCTTTGGTGCGTCTGCCGGTGATACTTGTGGCGCTGAGCGTCCACGAGTGCGCCCACGCCTGGATGGCCTACCGATGCGGCGACGACACGGCCAAGCGCATGGGACGGCTGACGCTGAATCCTCTTGTGCATTTGGATCCTTTCGGTACAATCTGCCTCTTTTTCGCTCCAATCGGCTGGGCCAAGCCGGTTCCGGTGAACCCGCTCAACTTCCATTATCCGCGCAGGGACGAGATCAAGGTCTCGGTGGCGGGGCCTGCGTCTAATTTTATTCTTGCGATTGCCAGTTTTCTGATACTCAAGATTGTCCTGAGTTTTCATGCGAGCGATGAAGCGGTTTATATGATGTCGGCTGTGGCGCGAATCGTTATCGTGATGCTTTACGTGAGCGTGGTAATAAATTTTGCGTTGATGTTGTTCAATATGTTGCCGCTGTTTCCGCTGGACGGCTCGCATGTTGTGCAAAATATGCTGAAATATCCATACGCCGAGAAGTTCGCGGAATTCAGCCGCAAGGCTCCGATGATTCTACTGGGGATGATTCTTGTTGACTTTTATTTTATCCGCAGTGCCCTGGGCTATTCGATTTTGGGGACGATATTTCGATTCCCTTCAAACTTGTTACTCAATAATTTTCTGTCTTCACAGGATTTGATGGCGTTATATACGGCTATAAGCAATTTCTACAGGTAATAATATGAAAGCCAATACATACAAAGTAACGCTCGATATGTTCAGCGGGCCGCTTGACCTGCTGCTTTATCTCATCAAGGAATCCGAGGTCGATATTGCCGAGGTGCCGATCGTCGAGATCGCAGACCAGTATATCGAATTCGTTACCGGCGCGGAAACACTCGACATAAACGTCGCCGCAGAGTTTCTCGTGATGGCCGCCACGCTCATGGAAATCAAGAGCAGGACGCTTATCCCCAGCGAAGAAGTCAATCTCGACGATGTGGAGGACCCCGGTTTCGAACTGGTCAGGCAACTGATGGAGTACCGGCGCTTCAAGGACCTTTCCGCGCGGCTGATAGAAAAATACCAACGGCGCTCGAAGAAATTCGCCCGCCTCGTGCGCTACAAGCCGCCCAAAGACGACGAGGCCGACGACAAAGCGCTCGAAGAAATAGGACTGTTCGATCTCGCCGAGGCATTCCGCAAGATGATGCGTGAAACCGGCGCGGGCAGGGAGTACCGCGTCGAGTACAACGAGGTCTCGGTCAAGGACATGATGGGCGAGATAATGACCAAACTGCAAACCATCTCGGCGATGGCCTTTGCCGGACTCTTTGTCGGTGTGCGCAGTCGGGTCAAGATGGTGGCGCTGTTTTTGGCGCTGCTGGAACTCATGCGCCTGCGGCGTGTCCGCGCCGAGCAGTCCGCGCGTTTCGGCGAGATACAAATCTCCCTCATCCCCGCCGCCTGATCAGGCGGTTTTATGGTCGCGGAGGAATTTTAATCCATTTGCTTTTTTTTAAGTCGGCGTTCGGATTGGCCTGCCGGAGAAGGCTCGCATATTTTTCATCGAAGAAGAATGTCACAGATATGCTTTCCCACGTATCACCTCTCTGGACTCTATATTTCATTTCCCGTATCTCTTGAGATATTTTCCCTTCGTTTACAAACCATGTCCTGCTTGCTATGGTTTCCACCGTTCCTTTCCATATTATAAGCATTTTACTACTAGCCGGTTGAAAAATGTCGTAGTCGCCCGGATTGCATTCGGTTATCGTCGAGTGATCGCGCAGCGTGATTTTAATACCTTTGTTGGTACTTATGTGCTGCATTTCCCTCTCGCTTTCAATGGCGTTCCTGACCCCGTTACGACTGCCGGTTTGCAGGCACTCGTACAGCAGGATTTCCGGTTTGCCGTCTCGGAAAATCACGATAAAGTCCGTACGAAAGAACGGACAGCCACTGGCAAAAGGAAGGCTGCTCTTGTTTTCGACCGCGATATGCAGCAA
>JAUWEX010000041.1 GCA_030607235.1 Planctomycetota bacterium
GGGACGAATTCGGATTGGTTCTCACCGGATCGCATAACTATTCTGACCAGGCACTCTTCGAGCGCCTCCAGCCCGGTGGCTCGTTTGGCGGAAACGGCGACGACGGAGCAATCGCCGAAACAGCGGCGGGCTTCATCGAAAACAGGCGCCAGGTGGCCGCTCTCGTCGGATAAAGTGTCGATTTTATTCAATACGACAATATCCGGCGACGCGCTGATATCCGAAGCGATCCTCGCGAACGAACCGGGAGAGTCGTTGCAATCGACTACAAGCATTCGCACCGAGGCCGATTGGGTATACGCATGAGAGCGCGAAATGGCCTGTGTTTCGATGAAGTCTTCCGCATCCTTGAAGCCTGCGGTGTCGATAAGCCGAAAGCGGATGCCTTCCAGATAGATCGCCGCTTCGAGATAATCGCGTGTCGTACCCGGCACGTGGGAGACGATGGCGTGCTCCTTGCCGGCCAGCGCGTTGAAGAGGGTGGACTTGCCTGCGTTGACCGGGCCGAACAGCACGACCGCCTGCCCGAGTCTGGGAACGTGGCTCATAGAACGACGCAGGATTTCCTCTACCGTGTCCAACAACTCGCGCAGGCGTATTTTCATATCGCCGCTGGGGGCGATCTCGATGTCCTGATCGGAGAAATCGATCGACAACTCAAGGAGCGCCGCGGTTTCGAGCAACTGCCTGCCAAGCGAGGCGATGAACTCCGCAGCGAAGCCTCCGATTTGCATCAGGGCCTGACGGGCGTCGGAGGAGTGGGCGGCGGTGATTATGTCGAGCACGGCCTCGGCCTGGTTGAGGTCAATGCGCCCGTTGAGATACGCGCGGCGGGTGAATTCGCCGGGAGCGGCCAATCGCGCACCACGTCTCAGAGCCTCGCCGATAAGGGCTTCGAGATAAGGCCCGCAGCCCGGGAGGTGAAACTCGACGACGTCTTCACGTGTGTAAGTGGCGGGCGCGGGCATAAGATACAATGTGGCGGGAATGCGCAAATTATGCGCAAGCCGGATTTCGCCTTCGAGAGCGGCGCGAGAACCAGGGAAGCCATCCATGGGAAAAAAGACACTCTCGGCGATTCCGCCGGCCAGGCCGCCCGACAGACGCACCACAGCGCGCACGCCGGGGGGGGCGGCGCTGGAAACGGCCACTATGGTGTCATTTGTATCAGATTCGTTCATCGCAAATCAGACTATCACGACGCATAATATACGTCAAGAAACGATGAACGCAATATCCGCGATCCATCAAAGAAAGACAAAACGATGGAGTTTTTTTACATTCATTCAAAAATCCGTCGAAAACCGTCGATAAAATAATCGGGTATTGTTATCCACAATGAATGACAAACACTATGGCCTGAAATTAGTGAGGAAAGATATGAGAAAAATTTCTCTCAAAGAGATACAAGACGGAATGGTTCTCGCCCAGGAAATGCAGGACGACAAGGGCCGTGTTCTCCTGAAAAAAGGAGACCTACTGCGATCCGCCTACAAATCCAAACTCAGCCAGTGGGGCATCGAAGAGATATTCATCGTCGCCGGCAGCGGGGGGTTGGACGGCGAAACGCCCAATATAAATCCAGAAGACGTCAAGGTAACAACGGCGATCATTGCAAAATACGAAAGGCTGCTAGAGCAAAAGTTCTGCGATTTTCCAGACAATGTGCTGATGAACACCATAAAATCGGTCGCAATCAGTAATCTTGCACACAAAGAAGCGATGAAAAACGCGGGATTTTAATATCCTAAATCAAATCTAATCCGTCAATTCATTCACATTTGGCCGTTGTAGGTAAACAGCGGATCAGGCACTATTCAAATTTTATATTTTCTCGGATGAACTATTCATATGAACTCAACGGAATCAAAAACCAACCCGGATATGGCAGAGATGACCGACACGGAACGCCTAAAGGAAATTATCGAAAAACTCGACGACGTTCCATCGCTTCCAACCGTAGTCGCTGAGGTCAACAGGGCCATCCGCAATCCGCGCGTAGACGCCAACACCGTCGGCCAGATACTGACCCGCGACCAGGCGCTCTCGGCCAAGACCCTCAAACTGGTCAACAGCGCTTTCTACGGTTTCCCCCATAGGATAAACAGCGTTACGCGCGCCATTATCGTGATGGGATTCCAGCGCGTGCGCAACCTCGTGCTGACGGCCAGCGTACTTGACAAGTTTAAGGGCGGCAACGTGGATTTCGATTTCAGTAGTTTCTGGAAACATGCGCTCGGCAGCGCCATCAGCGCGGAGACTCTCTCGCAGGAACTGAAATTGCAGGAGTCCGAAGACGCTTTCGTCGCGGGCCTGCTGCACGACATCGGCAAACTGCTGGTGGTGTTGTATGCACCCGAAAAGTTCGTCCGGATTCGCGCCATCGTCAACAAAAAGAATTGTCTCATCATCGAAGCCGAAGAGGAGGTTTTGGAAACGACTCATTCGACGGTCGGCGCGTGGCTGGCCAAGACGTGGCAGTTCCCGCCCAAACTGACGCAGGCAATCCGTATGCACCACGATCCGCAGTCGGTTCGTGAATACTACGAAATGACTTACATAACTCACGTCGCCGACATTATCTGCCGCGCGCTGAATTTCGGCGATGGCGGCGACAAAAAAATCCCGAAAATCAACGACCACGTGTGGAAGGCGCTTAAACTGGACAAAAACATTTTGGACAATGTTATGAAAAAGACACTCGAGGGGTTCGACAAGACAAAGGACTTCCTCCAGTTGTTGCAATAGGCATCGACGATTAATGCGGTTTAACGCGATACGCAAGCTCAAAGGAGCGGCATGTGACACCCAAAGGAAGAGCGCAAAATATTCTTGAAACCCGGCAAAAAACCGGAAATACCGATATGTTCAAAGAAAGGATAGATATCCTTGAACGTGAGGCGGACAATCCCACTCTGTTCCAGAACGAGATTTACGAGGGTTTCAGGCAACAGGCGAAATTTTACGAGAGGGTCGCTTCGCTGCACTCCAGTTTGCCGCTGGAAGACATGGGCCGGCAATTGTTCAAGATACTCGGCGAAGTAATCAACATATCGACGCTGGAACTGGTAAAATGGTCCGCGACGGATCGCGCGTTCGTTACTGCGGCCGCGTACAGCGACCAACCACCCGCAAGCGAACTTAAGTGCAACAAGAACCTTATAAATTGGTCTCTGAAAAACAAAACCGTATCGCTGGTTCCTTCCGACGATCCGCGATGCCTTCAATCCGGAATTAACGGCGTTTTTATCCTGCCGCTGATAGGCAGCGAGGGCAAACTCGGGGCACTGTTGTTGTGGGGCAATTACACGCTGGAGACTTCGAGTTGGCTGGTGATGCACATGCTCAATTTCGTCGCCAAAGATATAAGCGGCGTTTTTGAAAACATCATTTTGCGCCGGCGCAGCCGCAACATCGCCGAGTTGATGGATGGCATCATCGAATGCGTTCCGCAGGCGATCATGGCCGTGGACATGGACAACCGCATTCTGGCCTGCAACAGAAACGCCGAATTCATGTTCGACTTCAAGCGGGTTTTCGCACTCGACGAGCACTACACCGAAGTACTGCCCGAAAAACTGATACCCGTTTTTTCGTCGCTCATTATGTCGACGATTTCGGGAAAGCACGAGATCGATTACGAAACGGAATATCCGCTGGCCGACGGGACCGTGCTGATGATCGGCATAAGCACGTCGCTGCTATACAACCGCGAGGGCAACGCGATGGGAGTGCTGCTGATCTGCCGCGACCTGAGCCTGAGCCGCGAGGTACAGAAACTGCGCGAACTGGACCAGATGAAGGACGAATTCGTCCACACGGTTTCGCACGAGCTAAAAACGCCGCTGACGTCGATACTGGGCTGCTCGGAGACGCTGTTGGAAATCCGCCACGAATTGAGCGATGACTTTGCGGAAATCCTTGATATACTTGTCGACAGCGCCGAACACCTCAAGGAATTGATCGCCGACCTGCTGGATATGTCGCGCCTGCAGACCGGCCGCATGGTTCTGGAAAAAACGCCGTGCGATCTGCGGCACGGCGTGGACGAAATAATCGGAATGCTCGAAAACAACAAAAACGATTGCACGCTCGTAGTGAACATTCCTGAGGACATGCCGCCGATCGATGCGGACTATGACAAACTAAAACGGGTCTTCCAGAACTTCATCGGCAATGCCGTGAAGTACTCTCCGGCCGGCGGCGAGGTCCGCATTGATATCGAAACGGCCGGAGACATGGCGGTAATCAAGATATCGGACCACGGCCTCGGCATGCCCAAGGACCAGTTGCCCTTTATCTTCGACAAGTTCTTCCGGGTCGACTCTTCGACCACCGCATCCATCGAAGGCACGGGGCTGGGCCTGTCGATCGCAAAACATATTATAGAATTGCACGGCGGTACCGTGGACGTGGTGAGCACGCTGGGCAAAGGCTCAACGTTTACGATAAAACTGCCCGTTCAATAACTCATCTTTTCCCGAGATCGAGAATGAAGAAGAAAAAAAACACGAGCGCAAACGACAACTTTGCAGCGAAATGCAAAGTAAAAAAAGTCGGCATCCTGACAGGCGGCGGCGACTGCCCGGGTCTGAACGCAGTAATCCGCGCGGTTACAAAGACACTGATCGGCCGCTATAACGTGGAAGTAATCGGCTTCAAAGACGGTTTCCGCGGACTGGTGCTCAACCAGACCAAACGCCTGACCTACATGACGGTATCGGGCATTCTCGACCGCGGCGGAACGATTCTGGGTTCGTCCAACAAGGACAATCCCTTTCATTTCGGCCAGATGCGAAACGGCAGGATGATCTATAGCGACTTGTCGAGGCAGACAATGCAAACATACAGGAAAAACAACCTGGATGCGTTGATCTGTCTGGGCGGCGACGGCACGATGTCCATCGCCAATGATTTGATCAAGAAGGGCATGAACATAATCGGCGTGCCCAAGACCATCGACAACGACCTGATGGAAACCGACCGCACGTTCGGTTTCGACACTTCCGTCAGCATCGTTACCGAGGCCGTCGACAGGTTGCGCACGACCGCGGCCAGCCACCACCGTTGCCTCGTCGTGGAAACCATGGGGCGGTACGCGGGCTGGATCGCGCTGGAAGCGGGCATCGCCGGAGGCGCCGACGTTATCCTCATCCCGGAAATTCCGTTCAACCCTTCGCTTGTCTGCGACGTCGTCGACAGCCGCTTCAGCCACCACAAGCACTACACAATCATACTGGTAGCCGAAGGCGCAAAGTGGGAGGGCGGCGAGATGGTGGTTGAGCGCACCGTCAAAGACTCGCCCGACCCCGTCAGACTTGGCGGCATCGGCAAGGTCGTCGCGACGTTTATCGAGGAATCCACCGGCGTTGAATCGCGCGCAATCGTGCTGGGTCACGTTCAGCGGGGAGGCACGCCGACGGCGTTCGACCGCGTGCTCGCGACGCGCTACGGTTACCGCGCGGCGGAACTGGCCGCGGCGGGCGATTTCGGAAAGATTGTTTGTCTGAAGGGCAGCGACATAACCGAAGTAGCGATCACCAGGGTCGCCAACAAGTGCCGCACGGTGCCGCTGGACAGCCCGCTTATAAAGGCCGCGCGCGCAACGGGCACGTACTTCGGCAACGAACCCGAGATTTACACCAAAAAACGCAGGCGCAAAAGGATGCCTGTCGAAGCAGGATAACGCAATCGCAATCGCATAAAAAAAACCCCGGACGTTTCCGGGGCTTTTTTTATCGCGCGGCTATTTCTTTTTCTTGCCATGCTTAGCGGGGGTAACGGGCGCTTCGATGGGGTTCTTTTCCAACTCGGCCTCGACCATCTTGCGGGCTATCCTGTTCTCGAAAATACCCACTATCGCGCCGAAGGTGATGTATAGCGCCAGACCCGCCGCATAGTTGTAGAGCAATATGAACATCATCAGCGGCATAAACGACATCATCTTCTGCATGCTCTGCTGCTGCGGATCGTCGGATTTGGTCTTCGGCGTCGTTTTCATATAAAGATAATAAACCAGCCCCATCGCAATCGCCAGCGGATTGATGTAGTAGAAGGTTTTTATCCCCAGGAAATTCCAGTTCAGCAGCCATCCCAACCCGGCGCCGTCGGCGATGGAGAGGTCCGGAATGTAAAGGAAAACGGCCTTGCGCAATTCTATCGCCGTCCTGAGTGCGGTAAAAAGCCCGATAAGTATCGGCATCTGGATCAACAGCGGCAGACAGCCGAAGAGCGGATTTACGCCGTGCTTGGAGTAGAGTTTCATCGTCTCTTCGTTGAGTTTTGTGCGGTCGCCTTTGTGTTTCTGTTTTATTTGCTTCAGCAGTGGGGCGAGACGTTGGGTTTTGTGCTGAATCATCTGCTGTTTGCGCGACAGGGGAAACATCGCTATGCGAATAAACGCCGTCAGAATGAGAATCGCCAATCCGTAACCGATGCCGATGGAATGGAGTCCTCTAAGAACAAGGACGATCGGAACCGTTACGAAGGACAAAAAACCCCCGTCCTCGACCAATGCCGCCATGCCGATATTCTTGAACTCGGCCAGAGTGTCGTTCTCGCGCGACGTAGTGAGAAACGTAAAGTCCATTTCGACCGCCTCGCCCTTTGCGGGCAGGGTCGTTTGCCACGCCACGCCCGATTCGACGCTGCATTTTCTCTCGTCGTATTCTTCGTTAAGGCTCTGCGTAGAGTACATGTAGGCTTCGGCTTTTTCCGGGAAGCCTCCGCGGGGTATAAGCGCGGCGACGAAATACTTGTTGGTTACCGCCACCCAATCTACCGCGACATCCTCTTTTTTGTAAGTGCTGTGTTCTTTTTCGCGGTCTTCCTCATCGGATAAAATGTTGTGGAGTTTCTCCGCGCTTTCATCGTAAGCCTCGTGTCCCTCGTCCAGGTGGATTCCAAGATGACCCTCGATGTCAGGGGTGCAGATATCGCACATCGCAATACCACCGGCACCGCGCAGATTGAGGTTCAGGGCGGTTATCCCGGTCTTGCCTATCGTCTCTATCTTCAGGCTCAGCCGCACCCCGTAGCAGGTCGAATGTTTTTCGCCGGGAGTGATATCGAAGGTCTTGGTGATCCTGATGCCCGATTTTTCCCAAACGAACACGGCCACAGAATCATTGTTTTCGCCCTTGTTCGCCCATCGCCACAGGGCCTTGTCCAGTCCCAGATCATTTTCATCGCTGAGCAGCAGGGAAGGCCGTTTTTCGATATGTTTTAATTCCGGCAGTTCATCGGAAACATAGCCCAAAAGTTCTATTCCGTAACGGGGGCCGTCCTTGTCGGTAATTTTGAGTTTGTTTAAGGCGGCGCCGTGGGTAGTCAAGTCCAATTCCAGATAATCACTGCGCAATGCGACTGTTTCCAGCGTTACCGGCAAAGGATCGGCTTCTATCTGCGGGCCATCGTCGGCAGGCGCGTCTTGAGGTGTTGCCGGATCTTCATCAGCAGGTTTTTCGTCGGACTCTTCCTCGGCGGGCCGCTGCGCATCATCGGGTTTGTCTACATCGACGGTATCTTTTTCTTCTTCGACTGGATCGGGCGTTTCGTCCGGTTTGGCTTTGTCTGCGGGTTCGCCGTCCGAACCGTTCTTCTCAACTTCTTCTGCAAGCGGCTTATCTTCGGGCACTTTTTTTTGGGAAGCGAAAAAATACTGTGAGCCGATAAATATCCCGGCACACAAAACCAGCGTAATAATCCATCGGGAACGGTCGCTCACTATTTGCCCTCCTCAAGTCGCGTAGCGAGAAAATCGGGCAATTCCTTGATTTTCCTGATTTTTTCCATGGTTTTTTTGTAATCGTAGGCGACCCTGCGGAATTCCACGCGATCCTCGTGCAACACCGCATAACCCGCGCGGGGGTCGCCGTCGCGGGGCTGTCCGAC
>JAUWEX010000245.1 GCA_030607235.1 Planctomycetota bacterium
GCCGGACAGCGAGCGCACGGTCGTCGACGAAGGCAGCCACGAAGAAGAGGAAGAGACTTTTGTCGTAATCGAAGACGACGAACCTTCGTCGGCCTTTGCCGATACCGTTGCTTCGGCTCGGAGTGTTACCAGAGACACGATCACCCTGGACGAAGACACTTCCGTCGAGGACAAGACGCTGATGCTGACCGAAGACGACATCGGCGACGAGACAGAATCGCTTGAACTGCTCACCGAAACGTCAACGGTTATGGAGAAGCAGGAACAGGAAGTCGTAGCGGGAGTAAGCGAGGCCGCAAGATTTGGTTTCGCCGCGGCGCCTTCGCATTACGGGCCGAGCGTCGAGAAACCCGATCCGTTAGGCTCCGGTTTGCTGATTGCGACCGCGGTCGTGATGCTCATAGGCCTATGCGTGTGTATCGGAATGATTACCGGGAACAGTAATCCCATACTCGACCTTCTGGGATAACCCGCGCATCGACGGAAAATTCACCGATTTGCATGACTAGAGAAGAAGGGACACCATGCTGACAGAAGCCCAGGGAAGGCAACTGTTGGAAGTCGCTCGCAGGTCCGTCGTATCGTACATTACCGACGGAGTGCGTTACGACGCCGAGAACGATGCGAATTTTGCGGAAATGGACGACGCGTTGCGCGAACCGTGCGGCGCGTTTGTTACATTGTACAAGGGCTATCATCTGCGCGGATGCATCGGCCTGATCGAAGGCGTCAAGCCGCTTTGGCAGGCCGTTCAGGAGATGGCCGTCGCTGCCGCGGTCGAAGACCCGCGCTTCAAACCGGTCGCACCCGACGAAACCGACGAACTCGATATCGAGATATCGGTTCTCTCACCCATCAGGGAAATCGCCAGTCTCAAGGAAATCGAAATCGGCAAACACGGTTTGCTGATAAGAAAAGGCCGCCACGCCGGGCTGCTTTTGCCGCAGGTCGCAACGGAACACAACTGGCAACTCGAAGAGTTCCTGCGCAACACCTGTTACAAGGCCGGCATCAACCCCGACTCGTGGAAGAAACACAAAAAGGATCCCGAAATGACCATCCACGTCTTTACGGCCCAGATATTCAAGGAGCCTTTTCGCAACTAACCCCGCAGGCACAACGCCGCAAGCGGCAACGCAGCAGGATTATCTGGTTTGAATAGTATTCGATCATCGGAGCCCGACGGATGTCACTGGCCGCAATTATAAAAAAGACCCTCTACAAATCGCCGCGCATTCTTGATTTCGCCCTCAAACATTTCAACCCCGCGCGCCTTGAGTACTTCAGCCAAAAACGCGCGCTCGCCGCATTTCGACGCGCCGCGACCAAAGTGCCCGCCTACGGCGACCTTTTGCACAAGGCCGGTGTCGATGTCGACAAAATAATCACGTTCGACGACTTCAAAAAACACGTCCCCCGCATCGACAAGGAATCCTACGTGCTGCCTCACCAGGACAACGTCGAACGGCTGTGCGTCGACGGCAACATGCGCGACGTGGCGCTGGTGATGACCAGTTCGGGCTACTCCGGCACGCCCACCTACTGGTTCCGCTCGAAGGCCGAGATCGAAGCAGTGGCGCTGGGCTACAACTACGGCTTCCGAAAATACTTCCGCTACCACAAACGCCACACGCTGGTGCTCAACTGCCTCTACATCGGCATCTACATCGCCGGATACCGCTTCGCGCAGGCCGTATCGAGCATCGCCCGCCGCGACACGATCCTGGCCAACCCCGGCATCGACTTCGATATGGCGATGAGTGTGCTGCACAAATTACACAAACACTGCGAACAGATACTCCTGGTCGGGTTTCCGCCGTTCATCAAGGCGCTCATCGAAAAGGCGATCGCGGAGGGCATACCGCTGGACAAAAAGATCGTCCATGTCGCCACCGGCGGCGAAAGCATAACCGAGGCGTACCGCTCGTACCTGGCCGATATGCTCAATATCGATCTGGACAGGCCCGAGACCGGCACGATTCTGTCGAACTTCGGTGCGGCGGACGTGGATTTGAACATGTTTTTCGAGACGCCGGACACGATCTGGCTGCGCAGGCTGGCGGAGCGGGACGACAAGTTCCGCAGGGCCGTCTTCGGCGACGTCGCTACCCTGCCGATGTTTTTCCAGTACTTTCCGCTGCAAATCTACGTCGAAAACGAGCGCGAAGAGCGGGACGGCGAAGGCGGGCTGATATTGACGACCTCCAACACCGAGGCCACCATGCCCCTGATCCGCTACAACATCCACGACCTGGGGCGCACGATGCCGTACGAGAAAGTCATGGCCGCACTGAAAGAATCCGGCAACGACGACGGCCGCAGATTTTTCCACCTGCCGTTCGTAACGGTAGTCGGACGCGCGTCGAGCATCAGTTTCAACGGCGTCAACATCTACCCGCAGTATATCCACGATGCGCTCTACGCAGACGGCGAAGTCGCCAACCGCCTCACCGGGCAGCTGTACATCAGCGTAAAGTCGCCCGACGGCGTAGAACAGGAGATCGATATCGAACTGCAACTCAGGGCCGCCAACCGGCCCAACGAGGAACTGCGGTTGAAGTGCGAAGATATGATTTACGAAAAGATGCGCACGATCGGCGAGTACCAGGAAGGGATCGAAAAGGTCTTCGGCAAGGAGATGCGCCCGCGCGTTATCCTCTACGCGCACAACGACTACCCCTACCACGACCCCACGCGCATAAAACCGAATTATCACGTTCAGCAGTAAAACAAATTTCGGGAGTAAGAGGATGAGACATAATGCATTTCTTGAGATCGCCGCTATCGTTGTGTTGTTTTTCTTTGTAAGCGGCTGTTCACGGTCTTCATTGGCCGAATTTTCACCGCATAAGGGAGCCGAAATCAGGCAACATGCCGTCATTCCCGTAGAGGACGCGAAAAAACGCTATCCAGCCGACGCGACCGTGCTGTACACTGAACGGAAGCAAGGTTCCAATTCGGATATCGTCATAGGAATACAGCCGGGAAATTTCGAGACCGTATGGATTGGTCCACCTAACTGCCACACCTGGCAGGGGGCTTTCCCAAAGATCCAATTGCAGTGGATATCCCCTTTCAAACCC
>JAUWEX010000359.1 GCA_030607235.1 Planctomycetota bacterium
GGTTTTAGTTTTTCGTTGACCGCCAGATCCTGTTGTTGCTGCGCGGGGCGTTTCTGGTGAAGATGGCCGAAATTCTGGAAGAGTTCTTCGTATTCGAAACCCCCGCGTTTGCCCGTCAGCCCGTCGAGCGCGCGCCTGCGACCTTCTTCGGCAAAGAGGCGCGCCAGCCACGAGCGCCCACCGGCAAGAAGCCAGTTGATTTCGTCGAGCACGGGCGTAGGAAGTTCGTCGATAAGCCGCAGCAGCGCCAGCCACAGATTTGCCGCGGTCTCGGCGTCTTCGCAGGCGCGGTGGGCCGTGAGCGCGGGGAGTTTGAAGTGCCGCGAGAGTGTGCCGAGGTCATGCGCGGGCAGTGTGGGCAGCAGGATGCGGGCGAGTTCGAGCGTGTCGCAGACTTTCACGGAGAAGTCGCCGCCGGCCTTCGCGCGCAGGAAGGCCGCGTCGAAAGCGGCGTTGTGGGCCACGAGAGGGTTGTCGCCGACAAAGTCGAGAAATTCGGCCAGCGCCTCGTCTTCCGAGGGGCAACCCGCGATGTCGGCGTTGGTGATGCCGGTGATGCGTTCGATTTCGGGCGTGATCGCCACGCCGGGGTCGCACAGGCGCGCAAAGCGTTCGACGGGCCTGCCGTCCTCGACGCGCACGGCGCCGAACTCAATTATGCCGGAATGCGCCGGGCTGAGGCCGGTGGTTTCCAGGTCGATGGCAACGAAATTTTTCAACAAAAACACCCCCCTGTTGGTTTTTTACATCATAACAGAGGGGTGTAACGTGTCAAAGGTTTCGCGGACGGGCAGTGCCCGCTCCCAAACCCGGAGTAACCACATTCTCCAATATCCGCTCGCTGTCTGTCGCCCTTCGGCGACAGAAGCGCTTCGCTTGCACTCACTAACAAATCCTGTGCGCGGACTCGCAATGTGATTTCTTTCCGGCGGGCAGTACCCGCAGCCAAGCAGGCTGTCCGCCTCATGCAGAATGCAATATCTTAAAATTGCTCTAACGTCTTGGAAAATAACGAATTAAGCGGATTGCGCGGCACGTGTACAGATTTGCACAGGAAGGAAGGCGATGGGTTTACACCGCGGGAGACCATCGCCACAAGGGCTGGCTTGGGTTCCAGGCAAACGGAGAGGAGCGGATTTGTCACCGCACAAACATGTCGGGGTGATTGTTCGTAAAATATATGCGCAAAAAAATCAAAAAAAATGAACCTTTTTGCGATTTTGTGGTTATATAGTGCGTAGCAACAGGATAGGAAGGAAACACACGAGAAATTACTGACCGCTATTACAAAGGAGCGTGCGATGAAACGTTTACCGATTTTAATGATACTGCTGGTGCTGTTGCTGGGAGCGCCGGTGTTTGTATCGGGCTTGCGTGCCGCAGACGACACGGACAAAGCCGTCAAGGAACACATATTGATCAAAGAAAGAATCCAAAAGCTGCTGAGCAAAATTAGCAGGCTGGCACAGGAAGAAACCGACCCCGAAAAAAAGCAGCGGTATCTCGATATCGGCAATTACGCCGAATCCAGCGACGCCAACCTGCTCGACGAGATCAGCAAAATTATCGAACTGCTCAAAGACCAGGAAGACATAGAGGCAGCGGCGAAAGACCAGACACTGCTGGCGCTGCTCGGCCAGATTGAGTTGCTCCTCAGAGGTTACGACCTCGACATCGACGCAAAACTCGCCAACCTCAAGGCGATCATCGCCGAGTTGCGCGTGATCCAGGCCCAGATGAACGAGATACTCAAGCAAATGCCCTCTTCGGCCGCAACACTGCAAAACATCGAGCAGGCCATCAAGGAAGTCGGCATACTCGAAGAAAAGCAACAGGAAATCCTGGACGATATGAAGAGCGGCGACCACATTGACCAGGCGCCCAAGCAGGGCGACCTGAAAGAACAGACTGAAAAACTCGCCGAAAAACTTGAGGCCATGTCAGGATCCGGCAAAGGTAAGGACGGCCAGCCCAGCAAAGCCGAAGCCGCCGCCGCAAAGGCCGGGGGTTCCGCCGGAGAGGCCGGCAAAGCCA
>JAUWEX010000026.1 GCA_030607235.1 Planctomycetota bacterium
GGGTTTCGTATTGAGCGAGATTAACAAGAAGTGCCCTCCGCCGGACGGCAAATGGCACGAGTACGAAAACTATTATATGGACGAAGACTACACCGGAGAGCCCAAGGAATCGCAGTTCTTCCTTGACGTAGAGGCTGAATGGCAGATGAGCAACAGCAATGATCGCACTTTCGAGCCCGGCGAGATATCTTACGCCGCAGTCTGGAACCGCCACGGCTCGGAAGAGGAGGACGATCTCGAAGCCGACGGATGGGAAAAGAAGTACGAGATCAGAAGTATCTCCAGCAGCAAGAAGAAGCCTGTCGTTTGCGATGACTTCGAAAGTCAAAACATAGACGAGGACGAGGACGAGGAGGAGGACATAGTGCGAATGGTCCACGGAGACCACATCAACGTCCTGTACTCCAGCGGAGACATTGATTCCTTAAAAGACATTAAGGATATCGGCGAAGATGCCAAACTGGAGTATTTCAAGGCCCTGAGAAACTAGTCAGGTTTTCAAGACAGATCCCGGAAGCGGTGCCGAAAGGCGCCGCTTCTTTTTTGCGCATATTTGTCAGCGGGCGATCTCGAAGCCGGAGAATTCTCCGCCGTATTCGCTCCATTCAATCCTGCGGTCGCGGATATAGCCGCTCATCTTTTTCTCGACCGCCGCGATAAACCGCTCCACCTCCCCGCGCTCGCCCTCCGCGACCATCTCGACCGAGCCGTCGGGCAGATTGCGCACAAAACCCGTTACCGCAAATCCTTGTGAGAGGACCTGCGTGATGTAGCGAAAACAAACACCTTGAACGGCGCCGTAAAAAATGCAGTGTGCCCTTGCTTGATTTTTCATTTGGCCCCGCATGTTGAGGTTGTTGCGCCTCGCGGCCACACCATATTGTGTTTTGTGATTATCGCTTTCGTCCTGTCCGTCTCTTTCATCGACAAAAAAAGTGGCGAAATTCAGGAATTTTTTTGCGCGCTTGCGAGATGTTGTGCTAAAATGTTTCACGTGGAACACGATGCGCGGTCGCATCGCCGCGCCTATTATGAGGGGAATCGTGAACAAGATAATAGCAGCCGCAAACCAGAAAGGCGGAGTGGGCAAGACCACCACCGCCGTCAATCTCGCCGCGCTCATCGCGCTTTCCGGCCGGACTTGCCTGCTGGTCGACCTTGACCCCCAGGCCAATGCTACCAGCAACCTCGGCGTCGAACGCGACAAAAACAAAAACGCCGGCGCAAATCTCATCGGCGGACTCGGCCTGGCCGATACCGTGGTCGCTACCGAGATCGACGGTCTCGACATCGTGCCCAGCCATTCGTCTCTCGCTACGGTTGAGCAGAACCTCGCGGCGCTGCCTGACTCCACCGGCGCGCTGATGCCGCTGATGAACGAGGCGCGCGAAAAATACGATACCGTCATCATCGACTGTCCGCCGTCGCTGGGGCTACTTCCGAAAAACGCGCTGTGCTGCGCGGACTCCGTCCTTGTGCCGATACAGTGCGAATTTTTCGCGATGGAAGGCCTCAGCCAAATACTCCGCGCCATCGAATCCGCGAAAAAATCCGTCAACCCCGACCTTCATCTCGAAGGGATACTCTTCACGATGTTCGAGAGCGACTTGCAGCACTCCCGCGAGATCGTCAGGGAGATATCCCGCCACTTTCCCGACAGAACCTACCGCGCGATGATCCCGCGCGACATCACCGTCGCCGAGGCCTCAAGTTTCGGCCAGCCACTGGTAACTTACCAGCCGCGTTCGCGCGCGGCCCGCAGTTATGTCGAATTCGCAAGAGAGATATTGCATGAGCGATACAAATAAGAAACTCGGTCGGGGCTTTACGCCCATTCCCGACGACGACGATATGCCGTTTGTCCCAATCGCACCGCAGGCGAAAACGGCCGAAAAGGCGGCCGTGGGAGTTGAAGAAGTTGCGCCGTCAAACGGCGAGCAATCGTCGCAACATGCTGTTTTGCAAGAAGTTGCGATGATAGGCGTGTCCGAAATCACGCCCAACCCCCAGCAGCCCCGCGAGCACTTTGACGAGGACGCGCTGGACGACCTAACGGCTTCGATCCGGGCTTCGGGCCTCCTGCAGCCGATTGTCGTGCGGAAGTTTGGGCGAACTTACCAGATCGTCGTCGGCGAGCGACGGTGGCGCGCGTCGAAGAAACTGGGCCTGGCAAAAATCCCCGCGCTCGTGCGCGAATTCGACGATGAGGAGATGCTGGAACTGGCGCTTCTCGAAAACGTGCAGCGCGAAGACCTCGACCCGGTCGAAAAGGCGCGCGCCTACAAGCGCCTTGCCAGCGATTTCGGCCTCAAGCAGGAGGAAATCGCCAAAAAGGTGGGCCAGAAACGCAGCACCATCGCTAATTACTTGCGACTGCTGGAGTTGCCGCCTGTCGTCCTTGAATATGTTTCACGTGGAACAATTTCGATGGGCCACGCGCGCGCACTGCTCGCCATCGAAGGAAATGTGCAGCGGATACGTCTCTGCGAGAAGATCATCGCCAAGGATCTGTCCGTCCGCGCGGTCGAACTCGAGGCGGCGGTCCGTCGCGGCGAGGCCCCGGCGGGTGGCGCGAAATCGAGAAAATCACGCAAAACCGTCTCGCCACACGTGAAGGAACTTGAGGATTCCCTCACGCGCGCGCTGGGGACGAAGGCCAAAATTCTTCTCAATGAAAAAACCGGACGCGGCAAAATCATCATCGAATTCCGCTCGCCCGACGAATTCGAGAAAATCCAAAAAATGCTCGGCGCACCGGGCAATCCGCCTCAGGCGGACTGCGGTAAAAAATAAGCGCGCCTTATTCCGAATAATCGTAAAAAACGCGGCAGGCGTGTGAGGCATAAGTTAGGCTTGCGGGCGCACGAAGGGGTTACTTGCTTTGAAGGCGATCTCCCCAGTGATAAGGGCAGCAGAGAGGATGTAGATATTTTCACACCGATGTGGAGTTTTGCCGCAGTGATGAAAAAAGAAGCAGAATTCGATCAACCGAAATTTGCGACCCTCACGTCTTTTCGCGCCTAACGCATTGGGATGGCGCGGGTTAGCGTTTTTGAGGGTTATTCGTTATTGGCTGGCACGGCTGTTGCTGATATAACGATGACTAACGAACAGGGGCGTTTTCAGAAATGAAGACGCAGAGGGCAGTCACGCATGCAGCCTGTTGTGAGAGGGTCACGACAGGCTGGAAAACAAACGCCGCGACGCGGCGATCGGCGGTTTTGGCAACGCCAGGATAATAAAGAAGTTAAAACGAGAAAAAGGGCCGGAGTGTAACTGAAATCTCGTTAGGCCCTGGCTGCGAGGGACGATCTTTAACAATCGACTCTGAAATTACACCCAAGGGGCAAGCATTCAAATTTTTTTGGTGGTGTGCGAACTTCTCCCTTCGCTTTTGCTCCCTGGGTGCCCTTGAAATTAACGCTTAACGCGAAATCATAATCATTACCGTCTCCACTTATCTTTTTTGGTATGTTGGGCCGCCGATCAAAGGTATGGGAAACCATATTGACCCGGCATACCAAATTGAAAATTGCAGGGGAGGGTAGGAGCGAGCGGCCATGCGGATTCCACTGAATTTTGGCCGTCGAGCCTGCTCCTCTCTTTTTTGGGACAATACTCGATAAGACCGACACCTCCTTTTTCGAGTTACGCAACAAGATTAACGCCGGCAGCCCACGCGATGGGTTGTCGGCGTTTTTTTGCGGGCGGGGACGCCCCGCAGCAAATAGGGAAGTGGCCACTCATTTCAATAAACGTTCGCTGTCTGCCGCCCTTCGGCGACAGAGGCGCGAACTCCCACTCATTGACATAAGTTGCAGGCACACCGGTGAAACTGCAAGCGACTGCGTTTATAGCGCGAAGCGCTATAACAAAGAGCGAGTCTTGAAATAGGTGGAAAAAAAAGACTTGGGAGCGGGCATTGCCCGCCCGCAGCCAAAAAAAACGCCCCGGAGGATACCCCCGAGGCGTCTTGGATTTGCCAACGTCTTTTACTATTTTGCCGAGTAGTTCCTGCTCCACTCCGGCAGTTCGGGCGCCTTGTCGTCCTTGAGCATCTCGCGCCACTTCTCGTCGGTCAGGCGATCGCTCATCGGGTGTTTGAACTCGTAGTGCGTCATCACCGGCCCCGCGCCGACCAGTATCCGCCCGTCAGGCAGGCGATAGGCGACCACTATCAGTTTCACGTAGCCCACGCCCTCTTCGAGACATTGCCTGCTGTTGCAGTCGGTGTGCACATCGGCGATCATCGTCGTCTTGTCGCCTTCCGTATCGACGCCCGCGACTACCGCTTCGAGGTTCTGCGCGAAGTTGCGTATGAACTGGTAATCCTCCTCCTTGAGTTCCTTGTTTTCCAGTTCGGCGATGGAGATGTCCAGCAGTCGGCGCAAAATCTTCTCAAGACTCTCGATGCGCGCCGTGGCCTTCTGGTCGAGGACATTCATCGACGCCAGGCCCTTCCGCGTCATCTGCGTCAGCGCAAGGAGCCGCCCGTAGAATTCCGGTACCGGCTCGACGTAGCCGACGACCGGCTTGGGTTGCATCGGCATACCCGTAGGTCGCATGGTATACGATTGTTTGGCGTAGAGGATCGTATCGTGCCGCAGTTCGGCCCAACTCGCCAGCGAGGCGTTGAGTTGCTTGTCGGCCCACGCCTCGGTCTGCATGAAACTCTGCGTGCCCTTGTCGGCGGGTTCCAGCAGCGCCTTGAGCGAATACAGCCACGACCAGTAGAGGTTGCGGTTCCAGTCCTTCTCGTCGAACTTGGCGAATTCCTCGGCGAGATCGTTGTAGGCCTCATCGTAGTTTTCGTAATTCGTGTCGCCGAGTCTTTCGAGATGGTGTCTGGCGCGATCCGAACCCAGAAGTGCCATCACGTCCAGGCCGCGCGGGAAGCCGCGGATAATCCCTCCGTCGGTTCTTATTGTCGTAAAGGCTGGTTTCGAGCCCCTGTAAGGGCCGACCGTCGGGTAGACCAGTTTGCCCATCATGTACGAGTCGGGGATGAAACGCTGCCCCATGAATCGCAGGCCCTGCGTGTCGGCAAGCGCCTCTTGCAGGTCTTTTTCGGTGGCTATGCCCGCGGGCGGGCCGACGATGTCGCCCGTGCCGCCGTAGATTTGTGGCTTGCGCAGCAGCGCGAGTTCCTTGCGGAACGCGAACCACTTTTTCTCGTCGAGCATACTCGCGGTCTTGAATTTCGCGCCGAAGACCTCCAGCATCACGTCGCGGTATTCGTAGAGCGTCAGGTCGTCGGCCAGGCCCACGTAGAAGGCCGTTACCGCGTAGAGCCTGTCCCAGATGGCCGTAACGCTTCGCTCGCCGACCTTGATTTTGTCGGCGGTGGCGGCGATGAGCGCGGCCTGGAGGGTCTGGATTTTTGCCTCGCGTTCTTTCTTTTCCTGCGTGTCTTTCTTGATGATCTTGGGCTTGATGATAAAAGTCAGCCGCCCGTACCACATCATCGCCTTGAAGTATTTTTTCAGTATGAAGCGACGCGTGTAGTGGCCGCGCGGCACGTACTGCGAGTAATCTTCCTTGTAGCAGAACAGCGGGCTGGTCTCGAAGCCCGCGTGCTTGTTCATGAACGCGATTTCCTCGTCCACCACGGTCTTGACCCACTTCGGCATCTCCAGCGGCTTGTGTTTCGGGGCCTTGTAGTATTTCAGGATTGTCTTGATGGCCCCGGCATCCCGATTCCCGCCGTAGAAAAGGCTCTGCCACGCATGACGAAATTCCTTTTCCTTCGAGATGTTTTTTATGCCTTGCAGGAAATCCTTCAGGTCCGCCGCCGGCATCTCCTTGAGGCCTTTGGCCGAGGTGTCCATCGGCTCGTCGAGCAACGTCAGCGCGGTCGCGAAAAAGATCGCGTTGCGGCCCCACGCCTCGGTAACGTAATTGGCGCCGGCTTTACTGGAGACCCCGAACGCACGATATCGCTCGATACTCGTCTCGTACATCGCGCGGCTCAGTTTTACGAGGTCGGGATAAAACTCGCGGATCTCGATGTCCTTGAGCGTCTCGTCGAACTGGATGTGGTAGAGGTGCAGCAGCGTGTCGGACGTAACGAAGATGGGTACTTCCTGCATCTTGAGTCTTTCGTAAGGCGCGGTGATCTTTTCGCAGCGCCCGTAAGGAATCACCACAAAGCCGTTTTTGACCAAAATCTCTTGGCCTTTTTTGAGGCCGAGTTTGCGCGATACGTCCGCCCAGTTCGCCACCTTCGTCAGGTCGAGCGGCAGTTCGTAGGGTTTGATCTTCGCCGTGGCGTCGGCGGCGACGGCCTCGTAATAGGCCGCGAAGCGCGCGCGCAATTCGGGGTCTTTTATCTTGCTCAACTCGATAACGAAACAATCGGTCTTGTCGGATTTTTCGCCCGAAAACAACAGCGGCCCGCCCGTCAGCACGAGCCCCACAACCAGGGCGACCAAAATTGATTTGCGAAACATGGCAATCTCCTTAAAAGAAAACGATCGATAATATGCTATCACAATTTTAGACGCTTTGCGCCCGAAAAAGTTCCCGAAAATCCCGGTTTTTTTGTTTTGACGCGCTCCGCCCGGATAAATACAATGCTGAACTGTGCAAAAGGCGGCGGTTGCGTGATGCGTCGCCGATGCGATCGAAATTTTACCCGCTAATGAGAGACATCGTGGCTGAAGAAAAAGACATATATAAAGGATACAGCGGCCAGGCGCTCGAAGTCCTGAAAAAACACAACGTCAGGGTCTGGAGCGACGTAACGCTCAAAAACGACAAGGGCGAATTCACCGGCATCATCCTGCCGCGCTCCGAGACCGCCGACAAACTCCACATCGTGCTGAAACTGCGCAGCGGTTACAACGTGGGCATCGCCGCCGACACCGTAGTGGACATCACCGAATTGGGCTACAAAGAGGGGCACTACCAAATCCCCGAGTCCGAATTCCCGACCGACCCCGCCAAACCCAACGTAACGTTGCTCGGCACCGGCGGCACGATCGCCAGCCGCCTGGACTATCGCACCGGCGCGGTCATCCCCGCCTTCAGTCCCGGCGAACTTTACGGCGCGGTGCCCGAACTCGCCGACATCTGCAACCTGACCACGCGCAAACTCTTCGGCGTGTTCAGCGAAAACATGGGCCCCGAGCAGTACGTCGCCCTGGCCGAAAACATCAAGGCCGAAATCGAAAAAGGCGCCGCCGGTATCGTCATCGGCCACGGGACCGACACCATGCACCACACCGCCGCCATACTCTCGTTCATGATCCAGGACCCGCCCGTGCCCATCGTCCTCGTCGGCTCGCAGCGCTCCAGCGACCGCCCCTCAAGCGACGCCGCGCTCAACCTCATCAACGCCACGCGTACCGCCGCCTTCGGCGACATAGCCGAGATCATGGTCTGCATGTTCGGCCCCACCAGCGACGAGTACTGCCTCCTTCACCGCGGCACGCGCGTGCGAAAAATGCACTCCAGTTATCGCAGCACCTTCCGCACCATCGGCGACATTCCGCTGGCGACGGTAACGCCGACCGAATTCAAGTACCTGCGCACCGACTACAAAAAACGTCGCAGCGACCGCAACATTACCATCAACACCGCCTTCGACGACCGCTGCACGATACTCTACTACTATCCCAACATGCAGCCCGACCTCGTCGACGCGCTGATCGAAAAAGGCTACAAGGGCATCGTCATCGCCGGCACCGGCCTGGGCCACGTAAACCGCCCGCTCTACAAGCCGCTGGCCGAGGCGGTCAAGAAGGGCGTAACCGTCGTGATGACCGTGCAGACGCTATGGGGCTACGTGCAGATGTTCGTCTACGAAACCGGCCGCGAACTTCTCGGCCTGGGCATCCTCCCCTGCGCCAACATGCTGCCCGAGGTCGCGTTCATGAAGCTCTCGTGGGTGCTGGGCCAGACCGACGACCCCGAAAAAATCCGCGAGATGATGCTCACACCCATCGCCGGAGAAATCACCCCCGGCGAGCCGCACAACGGCTACCTGATTTTGCAGGGCGGCCTGCCCGAAGTCGAGGACTTCATCAGCAAGCACCTGAAATAGCGGGCAGGCGGGGACGCCCCGCGGCAAATAGGGAAGCAACCACTCATTTCAATAGGCGTGCCCTGCTTTTTGCCTGACGGCAAAAAGAAACCGGGCGCTGCCACTCATTGGCAAAAAGTGAAGCGACTGCGTTTTTTCGCCGTAAGGCGAAAAACAAGGAGCGAGTTTTGAAGTTTGTGGAAAAAAGATTTGCTTGCAGGCGTTGCCTGCCGCTTCCAAGCGAGAAGCAACCACGACGGCACACAAGATATTGTGTGCCGATGAGACAAAAAAACACACAACGTCGCCTTTATTGTAGAAGAATTACAAAAAAATTAAAAAAAAACACTATATGATGTGTTTTTGTGTTGACATTCCCCATATTCACCTTAATAATCAACATTGGTTGTTAATCATTTTTTTATTCTTAGCCGCACACTTGCTGAGAGGGGGTGATGTGCATGGCAAAGGCCAAGAAAAAAACACCCAAAAAGAAAAAGACCAAGAGGGCCGTAAAAAAAGTCGCTAAAAAGAAAAAAGTCGCCAAGAGAAAAGTAGCAAAGAAGAAACCGGCGAAGAGAAAAGTCGCCAAGAGAAAGGTAGCGAAGAAGAAACCGGCGAAGAAGAAGAGAAAAGTCGCCAAGAGAAAAGTAGCGAAGAAGAAACCGGCGAAGAAGAAAGTCGCCAAGAAAAAGGCGCCCAAAAAAGCCAAGAAACGCCCGATACCGTTTATGTTCTGATCGCGGGTTTTTTGGCGGGCACGTCCGCAACGTCGGACAGACAACAAAAGCGGGGCATCCGTGTGGGTGTCCCGCTTCTAATGCAATTTAAGATTTTATCTTCCACCATCCACCAGGCAATTCGCCTGCCTGTGTGAGATGCCGCCAACAACACAGCAGGATTACAAGATTTGTCAGTAAGTGGAAGTTCGCGCCTCTGTCGCCGAAGCACGGCGGCAGACAGCGAATGCCTATTGAAATGAGTGGTTACTCCCCTATTTGCCGCGGGGCGTCCCCGCCTGCCTGTGTGAGATGCCGCCAACAACGCAGCAGGATTACAAGATTTGTCAGTAAGTGGAAGTTCGCGCCTCTGTCGCCGAAGCACGGCGGCAGACAGCGAGCGGGTATTGCAAGGGGTGGATTCTCCGAGTTTGGCAGCAGGCCCTGCCTGCTATTTTGGGGTAAGCGAGCGTCCCTTGCTGCGACGGCGCTTCAGGATGTTGCGTCCCGATTTGGTGCGGCTGCGCTTAAGGAAGCCGGTCATGCGGTTTTTTTTGGTAGAGCTTCTTCTTATTTTAACCTTCACGAAAACCTCCTGCGACGACGGTTCGGTCGCTGATTATCCTGCCGACAAAGCGGTAAAAGACGCAGAGCATACAGATTCCCCCGCTCAAACGCAAGAAAAAAATACTCATGCCAAGCGATGCTTGATGAAGTTTGAACAATATTGTAATTAGGTAAGTCCGTTTGAAAAGGGAAAATTTGTTTAATTCCGGCGGGTTTTTTGTTAGAGTCCTGCGCTGAAAGCCATTCAATCGGGACAAAACATGAAACTCAAACGCACTCAAAACTGCGGCGCGCTCCGCGCCGCCGACGTCGAGAGCGAAGTCGTCCTCTCGGGCTGGGTCGAGAACAAACGCGACCACGGCGGTATGCTCTTTATCGACCTCAAAGACCGCTTCGGCATCACGCAGATATTTTTCAGCCCCGAAGAGGACAAGGCCCTCTACGACGAAGCCT
>JAUWEX010000024.1 GCA_030607235.1 Planctomycetota bacterium
CGCTGGGGCCGGTTTCCTACACGACACTCGTCGCGGTCGGCCCGCAGGTCGGCATGCCCGAAGGAGCCAGGGGCAGCACCGCCGTCGGCCACGAAGTCCTCTCCGGCGTTGACTACCGCCACCCGATGTCGCTTATCGAACAATCCATCGAAAACGACATTATGTATTCGCAGGTCGTCGACGAAGCGATAGGACATGCGCTCGAGCACGGCTCCGCGCTGCACCTGATGGGCCTGATCTCGGACAACCGCGAGCACTCCGATATTCGCCATCTTTACGCGATCCTGAGCCGGGCTGTGCAGATGGGCCAGAAAAAAACCCGCCTGCACTTCTTCTCCGACGGACGAGGCACGCCGCCGCAGTCCGGGCCGAGATTCGTAAAAGAACTCCGCGCAAAGATCGCCGAGATTACGGGAGGCGACCCCGCCTTCGACATAAAAATAGCCACCGTCGGCGGACG
Organism: Planctomycetota bacterium; assembly: GCA_030607235.1. Classification (GTDB taxonomy): domain Bacteria; phylum Planctomycetota; class B129-G9; order B129-G9; family B129-G9; genus JAUWEX01. The sequence continues at coordinate 461 of JAUWEX010000024.1, forward strand.
CGACCTGACTATGAACCGCTCTACGCAGTACTGGACGAAATCCGTCCCGGTTTTGCGCGCGATTTTCGAAGCCGACGCTCCGCGCGTCGACACGATCGGGCAGGCGTTTGAAGCGGCCTACAAACTGGGGCTTAACGACCAGTACGTGCCGGTCGGTGTTTTAGGCGATTACGCGGGTGTGGGCGATTACGATTCGCTGCTGCACTTCAACTTCCGCCGCGACCGCACGGAAATGCTGATGCGGCTGATGCTGGAGCCCGAAGCCGAGATTGCGCGGATGCTGCGAGAGTCCGGCGATCCGACCTATGCGGCCCTGAAGGAGTTTCGCCGGTTCGAGAAGAAAGACAGCCCGGATTACGCGACCCTCAAAATTTCGGCGCTGGTCGAATACTACAAGAATATTCCGTGTCCCGTGGCGTTTCGCGCGCCCGAGCATGAATGGACGTTTGGGCGGTTTCTCGATGAGATGGGCTATCGCCAGCGGCTGATTTCGGGCGTGGACAAAACCGCCGCGCTCAAATTGCTCAACGGCGCAGAGCGCGAGGAACTTTATCCCGGCCAGCAAAGCGTTCTCGTGCCGCTGCCCACAGCGATGGCGGACTACATTACCGCCTACGACGCCAACAAGGGACTGCCCGGGTTCGAGGACAATCCTTACGTGAAATTCCCGCTGGTAGAACTGGAGGAACTGACGCGTACGGTTGTGCGCGAATTGGCCGCAGCCGACGAAAAGACCGTTCTTGCGGTCAACGTTTGCAATCCCGACATGGTCGGCCACACCGGTGACATGGTGGCCTGTGTCAGGTGCGTCGAGGCGATCGATCCGGCCCTGCAAACGATGGCCGAGGCCGCGCTGGCGGCGGGCGGGGCGATGGTCATCACTGCCGATCACGGAAACATCGAAGAAATTTGCAGCGACGGCGAGCCCAACACCTATCACACGCGAGCCAGAGTTCCGTTTGCGATTATCGGCCTGCCGAAAGTGGCGTTGCGCGCCGACGGCACGCTCAGAGATGTCGCGCCGACCTTGCTGTATCTGTTGACCGGAGAGGAAAGCCCCGAAGTGCGGCGGCATCTCGTGGGTCGGGTTTTGATCAGCAGGTCGCCAGGCAACGCACCGAAGGGATGTGTCCCTTTCAGCGGGTAAGGGATTTTCCAAAAAAATCCGCGTAATCTGTGGATGAAAAAATCACATTGCGAAACCGCGCACAGGATTTGTTAGTAAGTGCAAGCGAAGCACCCTTGCGCCGAAGGCGCAACAGCGAGCGGGTTTTGAAATGAGTGGTTACTTCCCTATTTGCTGCGGGGCGTCCCCGTGCTATTTTTTGTCGTAGTCGTGGTACTGCCTTTGGGGGCGGTAGCGGCCTTTCGTATCAAGGCGTCGGGGGGCGATGTAGCCCTCGAAAAACTTGCGCCTTGAGTGGGATATGCGCGCATTTTTATGCTTGCGCGTGAAATACGAATAGTCCATGTAATAAGAACCGGAGGTAATCGTTACGGAGTAGCAACCGTTACAGAGTTTATGAGTATGCGGGATGCCTGATTCAATATAGGGTTTGCCGTGTTCGAGGCCGATCACATACCGGCTCTGTTCGCGCATCGCCAGATCGGAATAGGGGTGGTTCGCGGCGCGGAAATAGTCCTTGCAGGCCAGTGTAGAGCATCCCGTCGCCACGCAGAGGCAAAAGACCAGCGTTGTGAGTGCGATAGTTTTTTTCATGGCGTATCTCCGCTGATATTCGGTGTCGGTCTCTTCTCCTTAACAATTATCGCCACCAAACGGGCCGATAGTCAAGCAAAATCCTCCAAATCGCTTGCAATTTAAGTGTGGATGGAATATATTACCGCGGTTAGCCCCGGTAGCTCAGCAGGACAGAGCGTCGGTTTCCTTCGAAAGAGGGTCCCGATCCGGTAACGGGTCGGTGAAAATCGGGTGAATTCGGCGAACCCCCCCGCACATCTTACGCGCTGTCGCGCCAGTGCCGGGCAACGCCGAGCCTAGCCGGTTCGCCGGACGAGCGATGCGTTTGCATCGCCCGGTCGCGGGAGAAATCCCGGGACAGCGGGCCGGAAGGTGTAGAGGCCAGGGCATGAGGTTGCCGGACCGATAAGTGCCCCGCGAGCGCCCGACATCCGCGCGCTGCGTTGCGGATGATGACATGGTCCAGCCCCGTGTGAAAATGCGGGATCGCTGAAACCGAAGGTCACAGGTTCGAGCCCTGTCCGGGGTATTTGATTTTTATCCCTTTCCCGCCGGACGCGGGGATCAGGTTTATACTTAATATTTTGCGGAGTGCAAATGGCAGCAGATAACAAAAACGAATTCGGCAGGCATCGCGAAAAGTTCAGCCATGCCGGGGAAAAACCCGACCAGTTTGTCGAGTACAGCGAGAAGATGATCGATTTTTCGCGTCGCAATGCCGTTACAATCACCCTGATCGCCGTTACCATCGTCGTGGGCATTATCATGATTGCCAAGTTTGCCAGCGATGCCAAAGCCGAAGAAAGAGCATACTGCAGGCAGGCGAACAAATACGAGTATTTCGATTTTCAGTCCGCCGAACTGGCGTCTTCCGAGAAAAAACCCAAGGTGGAAACGGTCGTTACCAACTTCCAAACACTCTCCGAGCAGAACTCCGATCACGACAAAGCGCTTGCGACTCTTGTGGCGCTGGGCACCAGAGCCGAAATCGCGGCGGAGCAGTTGCTCAGCGAAGACGCCGCCAACACCGCTTTGTGGGCCTGGAATACCATCCTCGAAAAATATCCCGACTCCGCAATCGCCAGGGCCGTTGATCCCAACGATCAGGTGAATTTTCTGAGCAAGCACATCGAACGGATGAAAAACCTCCTGGAGCAGATAAATAACATCAAGCAGAAGGCGGAATTCGATCCCGAAGGATTGAGCCAGACCGTCGACCCCCTCAGCCAATACAGAGATATGATGAGATAATTGGCCTGCGGGACAAGAGCGCGCTTATTTGACCGGTTCGATCTAACGTGTTGGTGCCAGCCGAAATATGCCAGAAGACAGCATTCTCTTTAATAAGCAGATATACGTCGTATCCGAAAGCGAAGCGGGCAAACGCGTCGACAAATTCCTTTCGGATAAAGTGCGTGCGTTATCTCGCGCCTATATCCAGGGCCTCATCAAGGAAGGCCACGTAACGATCGACGGCGCCACCTGCAAACGCAACACACTCGTGCGCGAGTTTCAGAGCGTGATGATGGAGGTTGCGCTGCCCGCTACTTTCTCGCCCACACCCGAAGACATCGCACTGGATGTCCTCTACGAAGACGACTACCTGATCGTCGTCAACAAACCCCCCGGGCTGGTGGTTCACCCCGCGCCGGGCCACTTCGAAGGCACCCTTGTCAACGCGCTGATGAATCACTGCGGCACGCTCTCCGACGTTGCCGGCCCGCTACGACTGGGTATCGTCCATCGGCTCGACAAGGACACATCCGGCGCGATGGTAGTGGCCAAAACCAACGAGGCCCACGATGCGCTCGCGCTGCAATTTCGCGAACGCAGCGAAGCGCTGATCAAGGAATACGTCGCGATAAGCGAAGGCGAATTTCGGTTCGACGCCGACACCATCGACCTGCCGCTGGGCAGGCATTTCCGCGACAAGAAAAAAATCGCCGTGGTCTTCGGCGGCGGCAAAGAATCCATTAGCCGTTACCAGGTATTGGAGCGTTTCAAAAACTATACCTTCGTGCGGGTGCTGCTCAAAACCGGCCGCACCCATCAGATTCGCGTTCACCTCAAGGCCCTGGGCCATCCGATCGTCTGCGACGGCTACTACGGCAACCGCCGTCGATTCCGCCTGCATGACGTTGTGCCCGAAAAGAAGCGCTCCGAACTGACCGAGCAACAACTCAACCGCATCCTTATTGGACGGCAGGCCCTTCACGCGTACAGGTTGCAGTTCGAGCATCCCAAAAACGGCGAAATCATCGACGTTCAGGCACCGTATCCCCGCGATATCGAAAACACGCTGGAGGCGCTGCGCGAGTGGGCCTTGCCGGAGGGCGTGAATTGAACGGGCGCATCGACAGGTCCCGGGGGCAGGTTTTGCCCGACGTGGTAGAGATCAAAGGTTACCCGCATCGCTGTGTCGATATCCTCAAGGAAGATTTTTACGCCATTACCCGCATCTACGAAGGCCCCGCCGGCAAGTTCATCGTCAAGGCCAGCCAACTCTACCCGTACCGCAATTTTTTGCGCGAGTGGGCCGCGGCGTTTTTGGTGAAACGCGAATTGCGCAATCACAAGCGCCTTGAGCACATCGAAGAGATCCCGCGGATCGTACGCAAGATAGGGCGTTTCGGTTTTGTGCGCGAGTACGTCCCCGGCACAACGCTCAACCGCGCCGACAAGGTCAACGACGAATACTTCGACGGCCTAAAGGCGATTCTCGAAAAAGTCCACGCCGCCGGAGTGGCGCACATCGACATCGAAAAGCCCGAAAACATCCTCGTCGGCGACGACGGCAAACCCTACATTATAGACTTTCAGATATCGTGGTGTCCGTACCACTGGCTGGCGGTGTTCCGCTGGCTGACGTGGCCGTTGTTCAGCATCGCCCTGCGCGAGGACTGGTATCACTTCTACAAGCACAAACGCAAACGACGCAAGGATCTCGTTACCGAAGAGGAGTACCGCCTGGGCAAGCGCACGAGTTGGGCAATCAGACTTCACAGGTTTGTTACCAGGCCGTATTTCTTTATCCGCCGCCGGATACAGAAAAAACGTCATATGGGGCGAGGCGAAGACAGGCCGAGCGACGAAAAACGCGCGGCCTACCGCAACACCTCATCGTCGAAGAAATCATAATTTCTCGGCGAGACCTTCAGTTCCCGTGTGCCTGTTTCCGTTGTTCGATTACCGAAGCCGTCTTTGTCTTCAGACTCGCCGCCATCTTTACGTCGCATTCCGCGTTAACCTCATCGCGACTATTGCGTATTTTGCTTTTGAGATTGAGCGCGGCGATCGCTTTGCCGTCGATTTTGGCGTTGACCGAAACCATCGCCAGCGGAAACCCGCTCTTTACGTCTATCAACAGCCCCTGTGCCGCAGCCGTGGCCTGAATCGAATTGCCTGGAAGGCAAAACAGCCCGACTCCCGTGAAATAACCCAGTGCCATCGGATTGTAGAAATCCTCGATGACATTGTTTTTGGTGTACACGAACAGGATATCCGCGCCCAGGGCCGCGGCGCATTTCCTGATACGTGTCAGGTCCGACGAGCCTGGGCCGAAAGAGATAAGCGGTTCTATGCGGCTGATTGCGCCGATGTCGTTGAATTCATTTTCTATCGTTTCGATAGTTTCCGGTGCGGGGGTTGTCATACACCATCGGCTTGGGGCGCGTTGTTCAACCCACGCAACCGCCATGATCGCGGGGAACTGCGCGAATATCTTTCTTTGGGGCATTTCGCTTACGCCGGGTTCGTCAACGTCAAAAGTCTCCATGTTCAGCGTCATTTTTAGTTCGCGGCCCATTGTCGAAGACCCTTCGATGCCCTTGAGCGCGAAAGACCCTATGTCAGCCTTGGCCTCTGGCATGTTTGCGGAACATCCGACCGAAATTATTCCTGCTACCGCCAGACAAATCAGGATAATTATGTTCTTCATCATTTTCCTCCGAAAATTTTTTGGAATGGTTCGTATACTCCATAACCACGTTTCGGAGGAGGTCGGATTTATAAAAAACGAAAAAACGCGCGCTCGCCGCAGCGATGTGCGGGTTGGGCTTGACGTGCGGCGGGACGGGTGGTACTCTAACAAATCGACGCGGTAACCGTAGAGAAGACACGCGATGTATAAACGGATCGCGCCGATGTGGCGTGGCCCGTTTTTTTGTTATGGACTGCCTTCACGCGGAATCCGAACAGGAGAGCGCAATGAAATACGCATTCGTAATTTTGATATCGGTAGTTCTGATTTTTGCCGAAGGCTGCACGGTCGGCGAAAAGCCGGACGCGGACAAAAAAGATAACGCCGGAATCAATCCGGAGGTGCAGGCCATGGTCAACGCCCGCAAGTGGGTCGAGGAAGGGCTGCAATTGCTGGATGTGCATATGAGTCATACGGACGAGAAAGGGCTCCCCTTCAAGATGCTGGAGTTGGCGAAGTTGCAGGCCCTGACCGGCGACAGAGAGGGGGCGCGAGCGACTTTCGAGCGTATTACGAAGCACCTGACGGCACAGGGGAAGTTGAATTATTGGAAACACCCCCTGGCGCATTATGAGGTGATGGCGGGGTTGCACGATATGGCCATGGAGACAGTGAAGGACTTTGTTGGTCGCGATAGAGGGACCTGGTACAACATAGTCGTGTATGAGTCCAGAGCCGGTTTTTACGACAACGCCATGCGGACTGCCGAGTGCGTGAATGCGGACAAAGAGGAAGGGTATTTGATAGTAGCGTATACTGCCGCAACGGCGGGGGATTACGCAAAGGCCAAGGAGGCGGCTGCGCATTTGCAGGCCCAGAAAACGGCGGCTCTCATGTACATAGCGATTCACGAGCAGAAATCCGGCGACAGCGAGGCGGCGAAAGAGACGTTTCGACTTGCCGAACAGGCCGCCGAGACAATCAAGGACAAAAGCCCGTATTTGACGATCGTCGTCGCGGATTTGAAGGCGACTCTCGGCGACAAGGCCGGCGCACGGGAATGCCTTGATAAAGCGCGTGTTAGTTTGTACGGTTTAGCAGGCATGGATGTTATGAGTGAATGTCTGTGTGAAATCGCAGTGGTGGAAGCCAAAGCGATCGGCAAAGACGCTGCGCTCAAGACGTTTCAGGAAGCGGGCGAGATCGCCAATAAATCAAAACAATCGCAGCATTGGTGGGAAAAGATTATAGAGTACAAGGTCAAAGCGGGTTTTTATGCCGAGGCAAAGGCGGATGTGGGGAAATTAAGGGTGGATTATAGTATCACCAAGGCGGTGGAAAAGATTGCACTGGCGGAGATCGAGGCGGGTCTTCATAAACAGGCCACAGAGACCGTAAACCTGATAAAGAGTATGAGGAATAGACAAGACTCTTTATCCAAAATTGCTATGGCACAAATACGCGCCGGGGCGCTGGAGGAGGCCGCTAAAATAATATATGCGCTTGATTGGCGGTTTGCCGATCCCGAACCCCTTCTTTTGGCTCTGGGGAATGCGGAGATTGCTGCAGGTGACACACGGCATCTGGAAGAGAGAATCAGCGCGTTAACCAAAGAGAATTCCGGCCTGCCGTCCAAAGAGGTCTTTGAATTGCTAGCCAGGAGCGGCCAGGACGATCGGCTGACAAAACTTTACGAGGAGTCCAAATCACGGCGGTCGGAGAAATCAACGGAAGTGTTGCAAAACTGCATCGCCATCATTCAAGGCTACTTAAACCGAGCGCAGGACTTGAAGCGCGCGGCCGATGCCGCCGGGCGCGATGAGCGATGACAGGACCTATTTGAACAGCAGCGAGATGTCGGCGGCAGGCGCGGAGTGCGTGAGCGCGCCTATGGAAATGCGGTGAACCCCGGTGCCGGCGATCTCGGCGACCGTCTCCAGATTCACGTTGCCCGACGTCTCGAAAAGCACGCTATCGTTGGTCTTGCGGCCCATCAGCACCGCCTGCCGCATCTCGGCGGTGGACATGTTGTCGAGTAGAATGCAGTCCGGCGTCGACGAAAGACACGCCGCGACCTCGTTGAGGTTGCGCGCCTCGATTTCGATAAACGTCTCCTTGCCGAGTTTTTCGCGCATCGCGTCGAGGGTCTGCTTGATCGTGCGCCCGGCGTCGGCGGCCATGCGGATGTGATTCTCCTTGATGAGCACCGCATCGTACAGGCCCATTCGGTGGTTGACGCCGCCGCCGCATTTCACGGCGTGTTTTTCCAGCGCCCTCCAGCCCGGCGTCGTTTTGCGCGTGTCCAGTATCTTCGCTCCAGTGTCCGCCATCGCCTCGACGAAGCGGTGCGTGAGTGTGGCGATGCCGGTGAGACGCTGCAAAAAATTCAGCGCCGTGCGCTCGGCTTTGAGCAGGGCCGCGCCCTCGCCCTCGACTACGGCGAGCATATCTCCGGCGGTAAACGCCTCGCCGTCTTTTTTGCGGGCCTCGAACTTTACCGCCGGGTCGAGCGCGCGAAATACCGCTTCGGCGACGCCGATTCCGGCCAGCGTACCGTCCTGCTTGGCGATGATTTCGGCCCGCGCCGGTGTCTGTGGCGCGACGATGTTGTCGGTGGTTATGTCGCCGGCGCCGAGATCCTCCTGGAGCGCGGAGAGTATTTGCATCTTGAGGTCGTCGAGTTTCAAATCGTCGGGCTTCATGTGTTTTCCTGTGTTATCTTGTTTGCCAGGGACAGATTTTTGTTCTCGTATTATAACATTTCGAACGGCGGATTGTCTTGTGTCGAAGAAAAAAACCGGTGGTTTTTCCTGTTTTTCGCTTATCCTTTGCGGTTTGCGGAAAAATAAGCCGCCCCGAGGCTCTATGGTGGACAAGGGGTCAAACCGACGCTATCATACTGCGTACCATATAACGAAAGCCTATTTACTTTTGTCTGACGGGATTCGAATATGCCGAATAGAACAACTTTGATCGTTGCGCTGCTTGCGGCGACTCTTATTATTCCCGCGGTTTCGCCGGGCGAAACCCAAAAGCCGAAAAACCCCGAGCACGTCGTCAGCACCGCGGCATACGAAGACAACCAGATAGTTCAGGCTCTCATCGAGGTCGGCGACAGGATGGCGGCGCACGGTGAGATAGCCGATGCGATCGAAACATACCAGCAGGCCCTCGAAGATACGCTCGATCGCAGCCCTTCGGCCCTCATCGAAACAGGCGAATCCACCGCCGACAAACTTGCCTATTACCGGCCATGCCTGGATGTCATCCGCGAGCGCATGATGCGGATGAACGATGACGATGTCGCCGTTTATCGCCAAAAATACGAGTCTTCCACCGCGCACACGGTCAGGAAGGCCATTGAGATGCGCGATATGGAGGCAATGCTCGATATCAGCCGCCGCAGGCCGTATACCGTGGCCGGAATCCGCGCCGCCGAAATCAGCGCGGACGTGGCGATGGAGAACGCAGACTTCGTCCTGGCCGCCGATATCTGCGGCCGCGCCCTCGAAATCATCCGCAAATACCCGAAAATTTTCTGCAACACCGGCCCGGCGCGCGCGGCGTTCTACGCCAAGGCTGCCGCGGCCTACGCCGCTTCCGGCAACAAGGAGGGACTTGACCGGATAGCGACCGCAGTGGCCGAGGACAAGGCGCTGGGCGCCGAAAAGATTCTGATTGACGGCAAACCCACTACCCTCGCGGCCCACGTCGACGAAATCGCAAAGACCTTCGAAGCTCCCAGGACGCCCACAACTCCGGGATACCCGATGCTCGGCGGCGGCGACACACGCGCCGCGATTATGGGCGGGCGCGGCGGAATCGGTTTGCGGAAATGGCATTACGAGGTGGAATACAAAGACAGGGACTATTACGGAAGGCAGCAGAAAATCGCGTCGCACATCCTTATCCCGCCCATCCCCACGGCCAGCGGAGGCCGTATTTATCTCAACACCGGATACGGCATGATTGCCCTGAGTGAATACGACGGCACGGAGATATTCGGCGCAAGCCTCTCGAACCCCGACCAGCCCCGGGCGCGCTTGCAGCTTCAGGAAACCC
>JAUWEX010000013.1 GCA_030607235.1 Planctomycetota bacterium
GTGTAGGCCTCGTCGGAGGCGATTACGATGTCGTTTTTTCTGCCGAATTCGATCACGCGCTTGAAGAACTCCGGCGGCGCGATCCTGCCGGTCGGGCTGTTGGGGTAGTTGATCCACATCAGTTTGGTTTTTTTGCATACCTCCGCCGGAATCGCGTCGAGGTCAATGAGAAAATCGTTCTCTTCGAGAATCGGCACATGGTAGGGCACGCCCTCGGCGAACATCGTCCCGCGTGTGTAGGGCGGGTAGCCGGGCGTGGGGATGATGACCACGTCGCCGGGGTTGATGACGGCCTCGTGGAAGTTGAACACCGCTTCTTTAGATCCGATCGAGGAGTTGATTTCGGTGTCGGGGTTTAGTTCGACACCGAAGCGACTCTTGTTCCAGCGTGCCACTTCCGCGCGATACTCCGGCGCGCCCGCGTAACTGGGATAGCCCGCTGCCGCCCGGTTTTTGGCTGCTTTGCACAGCGCCTCGATGATTAAATCAGGCGTAGGCTGGGCCGGATCACCGACCCCGAAGTCCACCGGCGTGATGCCGCGCTGTTTGAGTTTAGCGACCTCGTTATCGACCTCGGCGAATGCGTAAGCGCCGATTGATTGCACTCGCTTGGATGGTGTAAACATTTTTGCTCCGTGTGTTCAAATTACGTTGGTGTCCGTTTTTTCTCCGAACGGCTCAACGTGCACCAGCACGCCTTTGGCCGCTGCCATCGATTTTATTATCTTCCATTTGACCGCCCTGGCGATTTCGTGGCCGTCTTTCACGGTCAGGTGCGGATCTACTTCGATGTGAATATCGACGTAGAGATCGATTCCGCTTTTGCGGGCGCGGACCTGTTCGACTTCCAGCACGCCGTCAATTCCGGCGGCGATTTCGCGCACCTGTTCGATCGTGTCCGCTGGCGCGGCGCCGTCCATCAGTTCGTTCCAGGTTTTAAGCAGCAGTTTCACGCCCACGAAAAAGATGATCACTGCCACGACGACCGCAGCGATGTGGTCGAAGATCACCCATTCCTTGCCCAGGATCGCCACCAGCAGCAGACCCACCAGGACCGCTATCGAAGAGAAACTGTCCGAGCGGTGATGCCACGCGTCGGCTTCGACCGCTGTGCTGCCGGTCGCTTTTGCGACGCGCGATTTGTAGAAGAACATTCCTTCCTTGATGATGATCGACGCTATCACCGCCCAGATCGCCGCCGGGCCGGGCACGTAGTCGCGATGATGGACAAACATCCCGCAGATCGAATTGTACGCCAGTGCCACCGCCACGACGATCAGCACGATCGCCACGATCTTGCCGGTAATCGCCTCGGCGCGCCCGTGGCCGTATGGATGGCTCTTGTCGGCGGGCCTCGACGCGATAATCAGGCCGATAATCACCACCAGCGAAGTGCCGCAATCGCTGAGCGAGTGCACGCCGTCAGCGCGCAGAGCCTCGCTTTGCGCCACGATGCCCACGGTGATCTTGCCGACGCCCAGCGCCAGGTTCACCGCCAGGCCGATCCATGTTGCGATCTTTGCTGTCTTGTATCCGTCCATGATTTTGCGGAATCAGCGGTCGCTCATCGAGATACGCGACCACGGCAATACTTCCCCGGCCTCACGTTCGCGACAGGCGTAATCTTCGGGTTTCAGGCCGGTTTGGGCGAATGCGTCGAGCCATTTTTGGTAATCGAAACACTCCCTCCATCCATCCAGGCGGCAGCCCGCTCGCCACGCCTTCAGCACGACGGCTCCCAGCCGCCTGTCGCCGCGCGCGAAAACACCCTCGAGGATGCTCCGTTTGGGGTTGTGAAATTTCAAATGAATTTTGTTCGAACGCACCTTGTCACGCAGGCGCCGCTGCGTCTCGTAAATTCGCTCAAGGCTGATCATGCGCACGCGCTCCAGCGGCGTGAAGGGCTTGGGCACGAAGGTCGATATCGCCGCGTTGATCCGCGCGGGGCCTTTGCCGATTTTGCGCCGCAGGCTGCTCGCCTGTTTTACGATTTCGACGATAGCGTCTACGTCCTGCTCGGTCTCGCCGGGCAGGCCTATCATAAAATATAATTTCACCGTTTGCCAGCCCTGTCGATAGGCTTCTTCGAGCGCGGCGAAGAGGTCGTCGTTGCTGATGCGCTTGTTGATGCTGCGGCGCAGTTCGTCGGTGGCGGCTTCCGGTGCCATCGTCAGGCCGGACTTCCTCACGCGCTTGAGATAGCGCGGCAGTTCGCGCAATTGCTCGTTTACGCGCAGAGAAGGCAGTGAGAGGTTGACCCCCAGCGGCGTGAATTCCGCTGAAATGCGTTCGAGTAGTTTCCCGAAATCGGGGTAGTCGCTGCTGCTCAGCGAAACCAGCGCGATTTCGTCGAAGCCGGTATTTTTGTAAGTTTCTCGCGCCAGCCGCAAGACCTCGTCGATCGGCTGAACGCGGACGGGCCTCTTGATTCGCCCCGCCTGGCAGAACTTGCACCCGTTGGGACAGCCGCGCATGATTTCGATCACGATGCGATCGTGGACCGCCTCGACAAAAGGGATGACCGGCTTTGTCGGCGCGGGGATGTTGGCAAAGGACTCCGCCAGCGCCCGCACGACCGCCTCCGGCGCGCCGTCTGCAGGCCGCAGATCGGCGAGTTTGCCGTCGCGGTAGAGCGGTTCGTAGTTGGCCGGCGCATAGAACGCCCGATCCGCCGCGCATACGGTCTTTACGAATTCGTCGCGCGTTGCGTACCGGCTGCGATGTCGTTTTACCGCCTCGACAAGTTTCTCCACGTTTGGCTCACCGTCGCCGACTACGAAGATGTCGATGAAATCCGCCATCGGCTCGGGATTGAACACGCACGGCCCGCCCGCAACGATCAGCGCCTCGCTGGGGCCGCGATCCTCGCGCCGTAGCGGTATCCCCGCCAGGTCGAGCATGTTGAGCACGGTTGTGAAGCACATCTCGTATTGCAGCGAAAAACCGACGATATCGAAATCCCGCACGGGCCGCCGCGATTCGAGCGAAAACAACGGCACGCCGTTGTCGCGCATCAGCCGCTCCATATCGATCCACGGTGCGAAGACGCGCTCCGCCGCCGTGTCAGGCCTGTTGTTGAGTATGGAGTACAAAACCTGCAAACCCAGATGCGACATGCCGATCGCATAAGTGTCGGGGAACGCCAGCGCGACCGAGACGTCGACCGTCCGCGGGTCTTTCGTTACGGAGTTCACCTCGCCGCCGATGTACTGGCCGGGGGAACTCGTCAGCGGCAGGATGCGCTCAAGTTTTTCGGAAATCTCGTTCATGGCATAGTTTTTTGGGAGGCCAATTATAACGCTCGCCCTGCATTATGCAACTCTAATGGGGCTGGTGGTCGAAAGCGCCGGGTGTTTTTGTTATGATAGCGTTTTAACGTGTTTTATCGCTCAATCGGAGAAAAAATATGCCGTGGTGGTTACAGATGATCGTCTGCGCGCTGGCGGGCGCGTTTATCGGATACGCGACTAACTGGCTGGCGATTCGCATGTTGTTTCGACCCCGCCGGCGTATCAAAATCGGTCCGTTTTCACTTCATGGCATGATCCCCGCGCGCCGCAAGGTCTTTGCCGAAAAAATCGCCCATGTCGTCGAGAGCGAACTTATCTCGCACCACGACGTTTCCGCTGTTTTGGGCAGCGACAAGGTGCGCGACCGGATCATCGCGGCCTGCGATGAGAGGATCGACCTCGTAATCAAGGAAAAACTCTATACCCATGGCGCGCTGATCAGCAGCATCATGCCTTTCGAGGCGATCGCTGCGAAAATCAAGGAGATGTTCGTCGAGCAGATCGCCGGCATATTGCCCGAGATCATCGACGCCTTCAAGGGCGATCTCGAAGAGACGATGAATGTGCGCGGGATGGTTGCGGAGAAAATCGAGGGCTTCGAGACCGAAAAACTCGAGCGCATCGTTCTCGACGTCGCCAAAAAGGAACTGCGCCACATCGAGGTGCTGGGCGGGATCCTCGGCGCGGTCATAGGCATAGTGCAGTTCGGGATAATCCGCCTGTTTTAGCCTCGCGCGTCTAGTGTTGTTTTGTGGCGAAGCGACGCAGTCGCAGCGAATTCGCCACGACCGATACGCTGCTCATTGCCATCGCGCCAGCAGCGATCATCGGATCCAGTTTGCCCAGCGCGGCTATGGGAATCGCCAGTATGTTGTAGGCGAATGCCCAAAACAGGTTCTGGCGTATCGTGCGGATTGTGCTGCGGCTCAACTGGATCGCCGTGGCGACTTTTGCGATGTTGCCCTTGACGAGCGTGATCGAGGCGCTCTCCATCGCCACTTCCGTGCCGCCGCCCATCGCGAATCCGACGTTGGCCGCCGCCAGCGCGGGCGCATCGTTTATGCCGTCGCCAACCATGCCCACGATACGGCCTTTCGCCTTTTCTTTTTCGATCAACTCGATTTTGTCGTCGGGTCGCAACGCGCCGTAGGCCTCGATGATGCCGGTTTGCTTGCCGACCGCGCGCGTCGTAACGAGGTTGTCGCCGGAGGCCAGGATCGTGCGTATCCCCATTGCGCGCAACTCAGCCAGCGCCTGCGCGGACGATTCGCGGATGGGATCCGAAAACCCGATTACCGCCGCGGGTCGCCCGTCGATTCCCACGTATACGGCCGTGCCGCCGTCGATTTCGACTTCTTCGGCGATATGGTCGAGTCGGTCGACATCGACGCCGTTTTTTATTACGAACATTCGTGTGCCCACGGCGATTTTGGATTCGCCTACTTTGCCGCTGATACCGCTGCCGGTGGTGGATTCGAAATTTTCCACTGCGCTGATTTTCAGGGAGCGTCCTTTCGCCTCCGCGAGCATGGCCTGTGCTATGGGGTGTTCCGAGTGCGATTCGCACGACGCGATCATCACCAGCATATCGTCCTCGGCGAATTCGGGCATTGTTTTTATCGAAGTTACCTCCGGCCGGCCCTGCGTTACCGTACCGGTCTTGTCGAAGACGAGCGACTCGATTTTGTGCGCCATCTCCATGCTCTCGGCGTCTTTTATCAGGATGCCCAGTTTCGCGGCAACGCCCGTGGCGACCATAATGGCGGTAGGAGTGGCCAGTCCCATCGCGCAGGGGCAGGCTACCACCAGCACAGCCACCGCCGCTTTTATCGAGTGTTCCGCGTCGCCGTCTATCGCTATCCACAGCACAAAAGTCAGCAGTGCCAGCGCCACTACCACCGGCACAAAAACGCCCGCGACCTTGTCGGCGAGGCGCTGCACGGGCGAGCGCGAGATCTGGGCCTGTTCGACCATGCGTACGATGTTGGCCAGCACCGTGTCCTGGCCGACCCTGCTGGCCCGCATGATAAAACTGTTGGCGCGGTTGATCGTCGCGCCGATGACCTCGTCGCCGGCGTGTTTGCCGACCGGCATGCTTTCGCCGGTGATCATCGATTCGTCGATGCTGGCTTGGCCTTCCACGATTGCGCCGTCGGTGGGCACTTTGCCGCCGGGCTTGACCAGCAGAATGTCGTCGGGGCTGATTTTGGCGACCGGAACCTGGACCCAGTTCTCGCCGCGCCGCAGCCATGCGACCGGCGGCTGGAGATTGATCAGTTCCCAAATCGCGCCGGTGGCGCGGGACTTGGCTTTGGCTTCGAGAAAACGGCCCAGAAGTATCAGCGTAACTATCATCGCCGCCGTGGCAAATAGCAGATGGCCGGGCTCCATTTGCAAAACGACGCGCATTGTGCTGTACGCGAAGGCCGTAAAGGCGCCGGTTGCCACGAGCGTGTCCATGTTGGCTTGGCGGTGTCGCAGCAGCGCCACGGTTCTTATGAAGAACGAACGCCCGGGTACGGCGAGTATTACCGCCGCGAGCAACATTTGAATATTGTCGCCGTTTTCCAATTCGATGTCGAAGAAGTGGATTATCGTCAGGGGCACGGCCAGAAGCAGCGCGATGAGGAAGTTGGCGAGTTCTTTTTTCGCGCCGGGTTTTTTGGTGGGGCGGCCGACGGCGAGTTGCGCCTTGTAGCCGATGCTTTTGACGGCGGCTATCAAAACTTCGGCAGGGACCTCGGTTTTTACGGTCGCCGTGTGCGAGGTGAGGTTGACCGTGGCGTTTTCCACGCCTTCGACTTCCTTGAGGGCCTTCTCGACGCGGGCGACACACGAGGCGCACGACATGTTTTTGATGTCGAGCAAAACCGTGCGGGTTGTTTCGTTGGCAGTCATATTTGTTTCCGCTTTATGCACTTTCTCCGGTGCTTCAGTCGTGTGGTGTGGTTTGTGCAATCAGTGTGCTTCAAATCCGAGATCCGTAATTGCGCGAACGATGGCCTCGCGGCTGATTTCCGCCACGTTGAATACCACGGTAACGACGCGGGCTTCGAGGTTGGTCGTCGCGAAATCCACGCCTTTGCTGTTTGTCAGGATGTTGTCTATTTTTTCCGCGCATTGCCTGCCGGACAAGCCTGCAACCGATATAACCGTTGTTTCGATCATTTTTTGTTTCAACAAATATTGATTTACGATGGTGTTCTGAATATAACTTAACGTACCGTGATGATACCACGAAACGAGGGTTTTTCAAGTTTGACTATCGCGCGGATTGCGTTGTTCGTTTGAGAAATTTTTTTTCCGATGGAGGAATTTATGGCAGGGACGGTTGATGTGCAAGAGAAAAGACGAATCGCCCGTATTCGCGCGATTCTGCGCAGGGACTACCCCGAGGCTCACTCTCCGCTGCATTATTCCAATGCGCTGGAGATTCTCGTGGCGACGATCCTTGCGGCGCAGTGCACCGACAAGCGCGTCAACCTCACGACTCCGGCCTTGTTCGCGCGCTTTAAGACTCCCGCGGATTACGCCGCCGCCGGGCAGGGGGAACTGGAAGGGATGATTCATTCGTGCGGGTTTTACCGCAACAAGGCCAGTGCTATTCGGAAGTGCTGCGCGGTTATCGTCGAGCGCCACGGTGGGCGCGTGCCCGATACGATGGATCAACTCGTGGCGTTGCCCGGGATAGGCCGCAAGTCCGCCAACCTGATTCTGTCGTGCGCATACGACAAACCCGGGATTATCGTCGATACTCACGTGAAGCGCATTTCCGCGCGGCTGGGACTGACCGCCGAGACCAATCCCGACAAGATCGAGACCGATCTTATCGCGGTGATTCCGCGAAAAGAGAGGGCGTTATTTTCGTACAGGGTCGCCGATCATGGCAGGGTGGTGTGTCTGGCGCGTTCGCCGTGCTGTGGGGTGTGTTCGCTTGCCGAGTTGTGTCCTTCGGCGGTCCCGTAATAGAACACGAGCCCCGGAGCGAACTCCGAGGCTCGTTTTCGGTCGTTTAACGAGATTTACGTTCCGGGTTTGCGTACCTTGCTGGCATGCAAGCCTTTTTCGCCCTCCACGATGTCGAATTCAACTTCGTCGCCCTCGTTGAGCGTTTTGAAGCCGTCCATGGTGATGTTGGAGAAGTGTACGAAGATATCGTCGCCGTTATCCTGCTGGATAAAGCCGTACCCTTTTCTCGCGTCAAACCACTTAACAGTACCTAAGGCCATAATGCTACTCCTGTGAAAACTGATACAACGATTACTTAGCCGCCCCCAAGGCGGTTACTTATCTTCTGCTGCGGTCTCTGCCGCCGCCGCTGCTACGGCGTCGGCTGTCGCCGCCCCTGCCGCCGCGCCCGCCGGAGCGCTCGGGGCGCTTGCCGGGGTTCTCTTTGACGCTCAGGCGGATCTTGCCGGCGTCGTCGATATCGACGACCTTGACTTCGACTTCGTCGCCCATCTTAAACAGGTCGGAGATGTCTTTGACATACTCTTCGCTGGCTTCGCTGATGTGCAACAGGCCCTCCTGTCCGGGCAGTATTTCCACGAACGCGCCGAAGTCCCTCAACGAGACGATCTTGCCGAGATACTTCTTGCCGATCACGGCGTCTTCGGTCATCTGTTTGATGATTTCCTTGGCCCTGTTGACCTTGTCTATGTCGGTACCCGAAATCACGATGTTTCCTTCTTCGTCGATGATTTCGATCTTGGTTTCGGTGTCTTCCTGCAACTTGCGGATTACGCTGCCGCCGGAGCCGATGACCTTGCCGATCTTGTCGGGATTGATCTTGATCCTGACGAGTTTGGGCGCATACGGCGAGAGCGCTTCGCGCGGCTGGCGCAGGGTCTCAAGCATCAAGCGCAGAATCTGCATACGCGCGTCTTTGGCCTGCTTCAGTGCCTGGGCGATTATCTCGTCGTTGATGCTCTTGACCTTGAGGTCGAGCTGGATGCCGGTGATTCCGCTTTGCGTGCCCGCGACCTTGAAGTCCATATCGCAGTAATGGTCTTCTTCGCCGACGATGTCGGTGAGGATTACGGACTTCTCGCCGTCGATGCATAGACCGATGGAGATGCCCGCGACCGGCTGACGGATCGGGATACCCGCGTCCATCATCGCCAGCGTCCCGCCGCAAACGGTCGCCATCGAAGAAGAGCCGTTGGATTCGAGTATTTCGCTGACGAGGCGAACGGTGTAGGGGAACGTTTCGTGGTCGGGCATGACCCACTGCAGGCTACGCTCCGCGAGCATGCCGTGGCCGATTTCGCGGCGCTTCGGGCCGCGGTTGGGCCATGTCTCTCCGACGGAGAACGCCGGGAAGTTGTAGTGCAAGATGAATTTCTTGCGGTATTCTTCTTCGAGACCGTCGATGATCTGTTCGTCTGAACCGGTGCCCAGCGTCGCCACCGCCAGGGCCTGTGTCTCGCCCCTCTGGAACATGGCCGAGCCGTGTGTGCGCGGCAGTATGTCGACTTCGCAGTCGATCGGCCTGAGTTCGTCGAATTTTCTGCCGTCGAGCCGCGTGCCGCTCATCGTAATTTCGCGGATAGCGGTCTTGAGGATGTTGCCGAATACGGTCGCGATTTTTTTGCGGCCTTTGGCGTCTTCTTCGTCGGGGCAGAGTTCCGCGATGATCGTTTCTTTCAGTTCGCTCAGAGCCGTTTTGCGCTCGAGTTTGCCCTGGATCAGGTTGGCGGTCTTGATCTGCTCGCCGTACTTGCCGTTAATCGCGACAAGCGTCTCGGAGAGGTCTTCAGCTTCGGGGATTGCCTGCTTTTTCTTGCCGCACATCTTGGCCAGCTCGATCTGCATCTCGCAGAGGTCTTTGAGAGCCGGCTTGGCGAACGCGATGGCGTTGAGAATCGTCTGCTCGTCGAGTTCGTCGGCGTCGCCTTCGATCATGGTGAGCGAATCGGCTGTTCCGGTCAAAATCAGGTCGAGTTTCGATTCGGCCAGTTCCGTTTCCGTGGGGTTGATAATGAATTCGTCGCCGATCATGCCGACGCGCACCGAACCCAGCGGCCCTTCGAAGGGGATGGTGGAGATCACCAGCGCCGTGCTCGCGCCGATCATGCTGAGGATGTCGGGGTCGTTTTCGCGATCCGCGCTCAACACGATCGCGTTTACCGCGACTTCGTTGACATACGTCTCAGGGAACAGTGGCCGGATTGGCCGGTCCATCAGGCGAGAGGTGAGCACTTCCTTGGTGGAAGGCCTGCCTTCGCGTTTGAAGAATCCGCCGGGGAATTTGCCCGCGGCGAAAAGTTTCTCGCGATAGTCGGTGGTCAGGGGAAAGAAGTCAATCCCCGTGCGCGGCTCGGAACTGACCGCCGTAACCATCACCATCGTGTCGGCGTAGTGTACGATAACCGCGCCGTCGGCCTGTTTTGCAAGTTTGCCCGTCTCTATCGATAGAGTATGGGCGCCAATCTTGCGTTCTACTTTTGTGGCTGTCATTTGGATCCTCCATAAATTACACAGCACAATGGAGGTCTTTTACTATTACAGGTGTAAAGGGCCCAATGCCCGATGTGCCGACGCGTGAAGTTAGAAGGATCAAAAATTTGCCTTTAAGAAAAGATTTGACCCTTCCAACTTGCCTGTATATGCTCATGACCAGACTACCGTCAAGTTGACCGGCTAATAAAAATCACAACCAGACAAGCCATTAGTGCGAATCGGCGTACAACACTACTGTAATGCGAAAGACCGAAAAACATGCGCCTTGCGACGGCGCTTGTACTACTTGCGAAGCCCGAGGGCCTCGATCGTTTTCTTGTAGCGTACGAGGTCGTTTTTCTTGAGATATTTCAGCAAAGACGATCTCTTGCTGACCATCATCAAAAGCCCGCGCCGCGAACCGAAGTCTTTCTTGTTGAGTTTCATGTGGGCGGTTAACTGGGCGATCTTCTCCGTGAGAAGAGCGATCTGGACTTCCGGTGTGCCAGTGTCTTTTTCGTGTGCCCTGAACTGCTCAATGATTTCTTTCTTCTTTTCTGCTATAAGGTTCATTCACTTACGCCATAAAAATACAATGAAATACTCCGTAAAAGTCCACTATTATATGCGAAAATCGGTCGATGTAAACAAAAAAATCTATCTCTTTATCGGAATATTTTGTTAAACACCTTTCGCAAAAATCCGATATTAGAGATAATCGACCTTGTTTTATGCAAAATTGCCTTATGAGGGGAAAACATGAAAAAGCCAAGCCGTAGTCAATCGTATCTGTTTGTTTTTGTTGTCGTTATGGTTTGTGGCGTCGTTTTTTCGGGCTGCAAGGGCCGCCTCGCCCCGAGCGATCCCGCGGCGGGTGCTATCGACATCTCCGCGCCGATCACTGCCAGCAATGTCTATGTGGTGAAGTCCGGCGATACGCTGCGCTCGATCTCGGAGGATTTCTACGGCGCTCCCGATCGCTGGGAACTGCTCTATTACGCCAACACCGACGTTATCGACGCACCGCAGGATCTCGTGGCCGGTGTCAGCATCTATATCCCGTCCAAGGATATCTCGACGATGTACGAGTATACCGTCCAACCCGGCGACAATCTCAGCCGGATCGCGCTGAAATTTTACAGCGACCGATCGAAAGCCGAAATCATCGCCAAGTTTAACCGGCTCAAAGACCCTGACCACATCGTACCCGGCCAGAGACTCCTCGTTCCGGTTTTGCGCTAAATCGGGTCCGGCCGAAAAATGGCTTGACCGCAGTATTGGCTCTTTGTAAGATATATTTAACGTGGTTCCGGGAGAGAACCGCTTTAGCATGTAACCGGGAGGTTAAGACCAAATTTTGTGTACGGCCCGATCGCAGGGCGATCCGGTTGTTTCAGATATTTGTTGTGCGTTTTCGCCAAAACTCCGCGAAAACCATGATTCGTTGAAGTCAGGTTAGTTGGAGCGCAGAAACAAAAAGGAAATCTTTTTGTGGCAATTTGATATAACGCATCTCGCTCCGTTAAGTTAGTTCAAGACGACGCCTTTTCGCTGTCGCGAAGGCGATTGTATTGTGCTGCAAGTTTTTTCCTGCTGCAACGAGGCCCTCCTCACTTATTTGCATCTCTCCTGCATGAACTACCCGTATTTCCTTACTTCACTGGCGGCAGAGTCCGGGCCAGGCCCGCTTCCGTCGGTATTAACATAGAAAGGGGTCAATAAATGCCAGAATATATTATTGGTGCTGTAATAGGGGTGATTGCGGGGGCGGCGATTTGTGCGGTTGTGCTCAAAATCATCACCGGCAAAAGCATATCTTCGGCCAACCAGCAGGCGCAAAAAGAAATAGAAAACGCTCGCCAGGAAGCCGCACGTGTAATCAAAGAAGCAGAAGTAGACGCCAAAGAACTAGCCTTCAAAATGAAAGAAGAGTTCGAAACCGAGGCGAAATCGCGCCGGAACGAACTCCAAAATCTCGAACAACGTCTCTCGAAACGCGAAGATATCCTCGACAAAAAACTCGACGTTATCAACAAAAAGGAAAAAGACATCGACAACGCGCACAGTCTCTTAGACAAAAGGGAACAAACACTTACTGACAAGGAAAAAGAAATCCAGGAACTCATCGACAAAGAAAAAGAACAACTCTCGCGCATCGCAAACATTAGCCGACAGGAGGCCCGAGATCTCCTGCTCAGCAAGATTGAGGGCGAGGTACAGGAAGACGCCGGTCGCCTCATAGCCCGCCGCCTCGAAGAGGCCAAGGAGGAATCCGACCGCAAGGCACGCAACATCATCGGTCTGGCGATTCAGCGTTGCGCCGCCGACCACACCATCGACAACACAATCGCCAGTGTTGATATACCCAGCGATGATATGAAGGGCCGTATCATCGGGCGCGAAGGCCGCAACATCCGCGCGTTCGAGAAGATCGCCGGCGTCGACGTTATCGTCGACGACACGCCCGGCGTTATCGTCGTTTCGGCCTTCGACAGCGTCCGCCGCGAGATCGCCCGTCGCACGATGGAGCGACTGGTACTGGACGGCAGGATTCACCCCGCGCGCATCGAAGAAGTC